>NZ_JBSGYQ010000024.1:0-99140 GCF_053610585.1 Streptomyces sp. NPDC054887
GCGTTTCTTGGTCTTGCTAAACCCACCCGGCCCTTTTCCCCCCCCCCACCAGGGGTACACCCACCCCCACCTTCCCCACCGGCGGCGGGGGCCCCCCCCCCCCCGCGCCCCCCCCTCACTGCGTTCGCAGCCCGTGGCCCTGGCAGGGCGTGCTTCCACCGCTTCACCACCGGTCCGGGCAGGCAGGCCCGCACGCGGCCGGCCCGCCCCCGCCGCGTCAGCCGCGCTGCCGTGAGGGGCGGCGGCGCAGGCCGCCCGCCCACTGCTCCAGCCCTCGGCGGCCGGCCTCCCACCGGTTCGTCACGGCGGCCCAGCGCGCGGAGAGCGCCCAGACCACCCGGACGGCCGAGCGCGGCACGAGGACCGCCCGCAGGCGCGCTCCCCGGCCCGCCGCGGCCCGCAGCCCGGCCCGCACCAGCCGGGCCTCCTCGGTGAGGCTGCCCACCACGGGCGGCCGAGGAGAGTACAGAACCTGCTCCACGGCGCCCGCCGCCCGGTGCACGGCCTCGGCCGAGGCCCCTTCGAGCTTGCCGAGGCGCACGATCCGCGCGGCCGCCTTGCGGGGCGTCTGGGACTCGTCCGGCGCAATGCCGTGGTCCCAGGCCGCGTCAGTGATCTCCCGCCAGCCGGCGAGCGTACGGGCGGCCGCGTCCACGGGCGTACGCCCCTTGGACCCCAGCCGTTGCGAACGGACGTGGATCCGCCACAGCAGCGGCAGCGACAGCACCAGCGCGAGCACCAGTACGCCGAACACCACGGCCGTCACCCACAGCAGTCCGCCGAACAGGACCCACCACGGGGTCGTGGATCCCCCGCCTCCCTGCTGCACCGCCGCGCCGCACTCGCCCTGCCGCCGCATCTGCGGCGGGCAGCTGTCCGTCACGCTCGGCGCCGCCGAGGGCGCGCTGGAGGTGCTCGGCCGGGCCTGCGCCGCCTCGGAGGCGGTCTCGGACGGTGTCTGGTCGCGGGTGTAGTCCGGCACCGAGCCACGGGTCGGCGTCGGCTCGAACCGGGTCCAGCCCACACCCTCGAAGTACAGCTCGGGCCAGGCGTGCGCGTCGCGCAGCCCGACCGACATGGTCCCGTCGCCCTGCGCCGTGCCCGGCGTGAAGCCCACCGCCACCCGCGCCGGGATGCCGAGCGTGCGGGCCATCGCCGCCATCGTGAACGAGAAGTGGACGCAGAAGCCCTCCTTGTCCCGGAGGAAGCGGGTGATCGCCGCCGTGCCGCTGCCCGACCGCACCTCTGTGTCGTACCGGAAGCCGCCCTCGGACGCGAACCAGTCCTGTAGCGCCACCGCGCGCTCGTAGTCGTTCGACGCGTCCTTCGTGATCCGCAGCGCGGTCGCCTCGACGACCTCGGGCAGTGAACCGGGCACCTTGGTGAAATCGCGCAGCAGCCCGGCGGGCGGCGGCGTCGCCGAGGCCAGCTGCCCGGCGGTCGGACGCACCACCAGGCTCCCGGCCGTGTACCGCACGCCCCGGGTGGTCTGGCCCCGGTCGCCCACGACGGTGCGGCCGGCCGGTTCGTAACGCCAGCGGCCGCCTATGTCCACCCGCGTCGCCGGGTAGGGGAGCGGCAGATAGCTCTGCGCGTACCAGCCGGCGGCCGAGACGCTGGAGTTGATCTCCGTCACGCGGACGCCGGCGGCGAGCCCCTGCGGGCGCGGCAGCCGGTCGGGCACGTCCTCGATCCGGCGCTCGGACGACTTCCACGCGGCGCCGTCGAACTGGTCGAGCGCGACGATCCGCAGGTACAGGTCCTTGGTGCTGTCCGTGTTCGTGCGGTACCGCAGCACCTCGCGGTCCTCGGGCTGGTTGAGGCTGTTCTGGAGCGACACCAGCGGATTGACCGCGGAGATGGTGCCGCCGCCCGAGCCGCCGCCGCTCGCGCTGCCCGCCGTGCTCAGCAGGCCGCCGTCCAGGGCGGGCAGTGCCGCGGGGACCGCCAGTGCCACGCCGAGCGCCACTACGCCGATACGACGGCCCGTACGGACGGGGGCCAGCGCGGAGCCGCCCGCGCTCTCGTACCCGCCGGCCGCCGTGCGCCCGCCGGCGCGGGGCGCACCGCTGAAGACGCGGCCCCACTGCGAGAGCCGGTCCCGGCCCTCGGCCAGCAGGAGCAGCAGGTAACCGGAGGCGGCCAGCAGGAACCACATCCAGCTCGCGCCGCCCGGCGAGAGCCCGGCGGCCACCGAGTAGAGCGCGAGCAGCGGCAGCCCGGCCGGGGCCGCGCTGCGGAACGTCACCGCGATCGCGTCCACCGCGAGCGCGATCAGCAGCACACCGCCGACCAGCATCAGCCTGATGCCCTCGGTCGCCGGCGCCGGGATGGCGTACCGCCCGACCTCGTCGGCGCCGGTCGTCAGCAGCCGCGTGAACTCCTGGACCGCCTCCGGCCCCGGCAGCACCCCGCCGACGGCCGCGTCCCGCGCGAACACGAGCGTCAGCATCATCAGGGCCACCACAGCCTGGACCGCCACGGTCAGCGTGCGGGCCAGCGGCACCCGCCGCGCGAGCGCCCCCACCCCCGCCTGGACCGCCACCAGCAGCGCAGCCGTCAGGATCCAGGCGTCCTTGTCGACCAGCGGCAGCAGCGCGCCCGCCGCCATCAGGCTGGCCGCCGTGGCGCACAGCGCCAGGCGTCCGCGACCGCTCATGACCAGCTCCCCGTCGTGCCCGCCGCGCCGCCCGAGGGGGAGGCCCCCGCGCCGGCGCGCTGTCGTTCGGCCATCCGCCACAGATCGGCCAGCGGCATCCCGGGCGGTACGGTCAGCACCGTCCACCCCGCCTCGCGCAGCGGCCTGACCCGTTCCTCGGCCTCGGCCGGCACGCGTGCCGCGAGGCCCGCGGCGTCCACCGCGCGGTCCTGGCCGGGCGCCCGCCCCCGCGCCCAGGTCTCGCTGTCCAGCACGAAGGCGACGGCGGCCCCGCTGCGCCGGCGCATGCGCGCCGCGACAGCCGCCTGTTCCTCGTCGAGCTCGCCGAAGAAGGCGATCAGCAGCCCCTCGTTGCCGCCCCGCAGCACGTCGTACGAGGCGGAGAGCCCCGGGCCGTCCGAGTGTCCGACCACGGCGAGCGTGTCCATCATCAGCCCGGCCGAGTCGGCCGTCTCCTGGGTGGCCCCGGCGAAACCGTCGGCGCCCTCACCGGGGACCGAGTTGCCGGTGTCGGTCAACAGCCGTACCGAGAAGCCGCGTTCGAGCATGTGCGCCAGAGCGGAGGCCGCCCCGGACACCGCCCACTCGAAGGCCGAGTCGGGACCGGCCCCCCGGTACGCGTTTCGCCGGGTGTCGAGCAGCACCGTGCACCTGGCGCGCTGCGGCTGTTCCTCGCGGCGCACCATGAGCTCGCCGTAGCGCGCGGTGGAACGCCAGTGCACGCGGCGCAGGTCGTCGCCGTGCCGGTAGCCGCGCGGGATGACGTCGTCCTCGCCGGCCAGCGCGAGCGAGCGGTTGCGCCCGTCGCCGTACCCCGACGCCTCGCCCGTCATCCGCACCGCGGGCAGTTCCTCGACGCGCGGGACGACCGTCAGGGTGTCGTACGCGCTGAACGAGCGGGTCAGCTCGCACATGCCGAAGGGGTCCGTCAGCCGGAGCTGGAGCGGGCCGAGCGGGTAGCGCCCGCGCAGATCGGACCGGACCCGGTACGACACCTCGCGCCGGCCGCCCGCCTCTACCCGGTCCAGGACGAACCGGGGGCGCGGCCCGAGCACGTACGGCACCCGGTCCTGGAGCATGAGCAGACCGGTGGGCAGCCGCGAGACGTTGTCCAGCCGCAGGCGCACGCGCGCCTCCGAGCCCGTCGGCGCGCGCGACGGCGTCAGCCGCCTGCTGCCCGCGACCTGGTAGCGCGTGCGGTACAGAACGGCCACGCAGACCAGCGGCAGCACGGCGAGCAGCAGCCCGATCCGCAGCAGGTCGCCCTGGCCGAGGACGTACGCGCACACGGCGGCGGCCACGCCGGCCGCGAGGAACGACCGTCCGCGCGTCGTCAGCCCCGACAGCGCGGCCCGCAGCCCGCCTTTGTCACCGCCCGCGTCGTCGCCGTCACCCGCCGCGGGCCCCCCTGCCTCCATCACAGCCGCCGTACGCCGGGCTGCTGCGCGCCGTACGCCGCGACGGGGGGCGGCGCCGCCCTGCCGCCCTCCGCCGTGGGCACGGCGGTGCGCTGGAGGATGTCCCGCACGACCTGCTCGGACGTACGCCGGTTCAGCTGCGCCTGGGCCGTCGGCAGCAGCCGGTGCGCGAGCACCGCCACCGCGAGGGCCTGTACGTCGTCGGGCAGCGCGTAGTCGCGTCCGCTCAGCGCGGCGGACGCCTTGGCCGCGCGCAGCAGGTGCAGCGTGGCGCGCGGCGAGGCGCCGAGGCGCAGGTCGGGGTGGGTGCGGGTGGCCGAGACCAGCTCCACCGCGTACCGCCGTACCGCGTCGGCCACGTGCACGCTGCGGACCGCGTCGATCAGCTTCAGGATGTCGTGCGCGTGCGCCACCGGCTGGAGGTCGTCGAGCGGCGACGCCGCCCCGTGCACGTCCAGCATCTGGAACTCGGCCTCGGCGCTGGGATAGCCGATGGAGACCCGTGCCATGAAGCGGTCCCGCTGGGCCTCGGGCAGCGGGTACGTGCCCTCCATCTCCACCGGGTTCTGCGTCGCGACCACCATGAAGGGCGACGGCAGCTCGTACGTCTGGCCGTCGATGGTGACCTGGCGCTCCTCCATCGACTCCAGCAGCGCGGACTGGGTCTTCGGCGAGGCGCGGTTGATCTCGTCGCCGATCACGATCTGGGCGAAGATCGCGCCCGGCTTGAACTCGAACTCGCGCCGCTGCTGGTCGTAGATGCTCACACCGGTGATGTCCGACGGCAGCAGGTCGGGCGTGAACTGGATACGCCGTACCGAACAGTCGACGGATCTCGCCAGCGCCTTGGCGAGCATCGTCTTGCCCACGCCCGGCACGTCTTCGATCAGCAGATGCCCCTCGGCGAGGAGCACGGTCAGCGAAAGCCGTACGACCTCCGGCTTGCCCTCGATCACACTCTCCACCGACCTGCGGACACGCTCCGCTGTGGTGGTCAGATCTGTGAGGCTCGCTCGATCGTCATAGGTCGTCACCCGGCCCTCCTCGGCCCGTTCATCACGGGCCGACGCCACGACGACGCAGCGGCCCACCCCGGAACACGGACATCACGCTCGGAGGTTCCGGAGCGATGTCACACCCGCATTGTTGTTGCCGTTACCCGTTCGTGTCACTCGCCTGTGGACAACGGGGAGGGATATGTCGGGGGTTGCCGTATTTCGTCCGACCACTTCACCGAACGGACGGCTTCACTTGACCGGATCGATCTCCCGCAGCAGACCGGACTTCACGTCGAACACGAAGCCGCGCACGTCGTCGGTGTGCAGCAGGAACGGCGAGGTCCGCACGCGCTGCATCGACTGGCGGACGTCCTGGTCGACGTCCCGGAACGCCTCGACGGCCCACGACGGGCGCTGTCCGACCTCGTGCTCCAGCTCCTGCCGGAAGTCCTCGGTGAGGGTTTCCAGGCCGCACGTCGTGTGGTGGATGAGTACGACGCTGCGGGTGCCGAGCGCGCGCTGGCTGATGGTCAGCGAGCGGATCACGTCGTCGGTGACCGCACCGCCGGCGTTGCGGATGGTGTGGCAGTCGCCCAGTTCCAGGCCGAGGGCGGCGTGCAGGTCGAGGCGGGCGTCCATGCAGGCGACCACGGCGACGCCCAGCACGGGCCGCGCGTCCATCCCGGGGTCGCGGAAGTCCGCGGCGTACGCCCGGTTCGCCTCGACCAGGCGATCGGTGACTGAGCCTTCGACACGTGCCTCGACACGCTTCTCGGCGTTGGACTCGGCGGGTACCTGCGCGAAAGTCGACATGCCATAGACGTTAATGGTCACGGGGTGGCCGAGCCCGCTGTGAGATAGGGACAAAGAACGTCAACGCGGCTTGTTGTGAGGTAACCCACAGGCGTCACCAGGCATCCTCCGTACGAGTGAAAACAGGCCCGCGCCGCGCGCAGGCCCGTTGATTGACCGGCAGGACGAGTCGACTAAAGTGACGCGAAGTGGGTGGCGTGACGCGTCCCTTACTGCGATACGGACACATCTCGCACATTCCGAACTTCCCCGCGTGCGCGGCGTACGTACGGCCCGGCCTCCTCCCGCTCGCCGGTCGGCCGACGCCACTTCCCCGGCGCCGGCAGGCCGTCCCCTTTCGAGCGGGTGGGGACCAGGCCGTACGTACGGACCGCGCCGGTACCTGAGAGGGCGCATGAGCCAGACCCGACACGTCCCGGTGATGCTCCAGCGATGCCTGGACCTGTTGGCCCCGGCCCTCCAGCAGCCGGGATCGGTGGTCGTCGACTGCACCCTCGGCCTCGGCGGACACAGCGAGGCCCTGCTCAACGCCTTCCCCGAGGCACGGCTCGTCGCCCTGGACCGTGACAAGGAGGCGCTGCGGCTCTCCGGCGAGCGCCTCGCCCCCTTCGGGGACCGGGCCACCCTGATGCACGCGGTCTACGACGAGCTGCCCGAGGTGCTGGACCGGCTCGGCGTCCCCCGGGTGCAGGGCGTCCTGTTCGACCTCGGCGTCTCCTCCATGCAGCTCGACGAGCGCGAGCGCGGCTTCGCGTACGCCCACGACGCCCCGCTGGACATGCGCATGGACCAGACGACCGGCGTCAGCGCCGCCGAGGTCCTCAACACCTACCCGCCGGGGGAGCTCGTGCGGATCCTGCGCCAGTACGGCGAGGAGAAGCAGGCCAAGAGAATCGTCTCCGCGGTCGTGCGCGAGCGCGAGAAGGAGCCGTTCAGCAACAGTGCCCGGCTCGTCGAGCTGATCCGGGACGCCCTGCCGCAGGCCGCGAAGCGCACCGGCGGCAACCCCGCCAAGCGCACGTTCCAGGCGCTGCGCATCGAGGTCAACGGTGAGCTCAGCGTGCTGGAGCGGGCCATTCCGGCGGCGGTGAAGTCGCTCGCCGTGGACGGCCGGATCGCGGTCCTGTCGTACCACTCGCTGGAGGACCGCCTGGTCAAGCAGGTGTTCGCGGCAGGCGCCGCCAACACCGCGCCGCCCGGCCTGCCGGTCGTGCCCGAGCGGTACCAGCCCCGGCTGAAACTGCTCACGCGCGGCGCGGAACTGCCGACCGAGGAAGAGATCGCGGAGAACCGCCGCGCCGCCCCCGCCCGGCTGCGGGGGGCGCAGCGCATCCGGGAGGACGTGCTGTGACCCAACCGGCCAAGCAGCTGAAGGGGCGCGCCGCGCGACTGTCGCGGCTGATGCCGTCGGGGCCCAACCAGGCGGCCAGGACCCCCTTCGTACTGCTGGTCGTACTCCTGCTCGGCGGTGGTCTCATCACCCTGCTGCTGCTGAACTCCTCGCTCAACGAGGGCTCGTTCAAGCTGAGCGAACTGAAGAAGCGGACCACCGAACTGACCGACGAGGAGCAGGCGCTCCAGCAGGACGTGGACGACCGGTCCGCGCCCGGCGCGCTGGAGCGCAGGGCCCGCGAACTCGGCATGGTGCCGGGCGGCAGCCCCGCCTTCCTCGGCCCCGACGGCACGGTCCGGGGCGTGCCCTCCCGGGCGTCGGCCGCGGCGTTCGCCCGCCGCGCGCCGCTCACGGCTCCCGGTCCGCCCCCGGTGGTGTTCCCCTCCCCGCCCGCCCGGACCGCGCCCTCCCCGCCAACCCAGGCCCCGCTCGCCCCGGCAGCCCCGCCGGACCCGGCCGTCCCGGCGCCGCCCGCGTCCCCGCCCCCGGCGGCCGCCCCGCCGGCCCCGGCCGGCCCACCCGCTCCCGGCCCGGCCCCGCAGCCGTGACCGGCCGGCCCGCAGCCACCCCGTCCCGTCCGTGAAGCCGACCACGACCCCCGGCAGGTGACGCAGTGCCCCCCCAGGAACCACCGCGCCGTCGCGTGCCCGGCCCCGGGCGGCCGCACGGCGGCGGACGACCCAAGCCCCCCGCGCGGCCCAGGCCGCGCCCCCCGGTGGCGCGGCCCCGCCCCGCCCCGAAGCCCGCGCGGTCCCTCGTGCTCGGCAGCCCCAGGCCGCGGCTGCGCCTGGTCGGCGTCGGGCTGACCCTGGTCATGCTGGCCTTCGTCGTACGGCTGCTCCAGGTCCAGGCCGTCGGCGCCAGCACGTACACCGCCAAGGCCGAGAAGAACCGCTACTCCAGCTCCACGCTGGCCGCCGAGCGCGGCCAGATCACCGACCGCGGCGGCATCGCCCTGGCCACCAGCGTCGACGCGCACGACATCACCGCGGACCCGTCGATGTTCACCCGCGGGTTCACCAAGGTCCCCGACGCGCCCGAGCAGGCCGCCGCGCTCCTCGCGCCGATCCTCCGCAAGGACGCGGACGACCTGGCGAAGAAGCTGAAGGCGCCCAAGAGCAAGTACGCCGTACTGGCCCGCCGCCAGACGCCGCAGATCTGGAACCAGATCAAGGACCTCAAGAGCGTCTTCGCCGACAAGGCCGCCGAGGACAGGGCCAGGGGCGGCAAGGGCGTCAACGTGCTCGCCGGCGTCTTCCAGGAGGCGAGCAGCAAGCGCGTCTACCCCAACGGCGACCTCGCCGCCGGGATACTCGGTTACGTCAACGCCGAGGGCAAGGGCGCGGGCGGTCTGGAGACCCTGCTGGACGAGGAGCTCGCCGGCCGGGACGGGGAGATCACGTACGCCCAGTCCGGCGGCCGCAGGGTGCCCACCGTGGGCGCCCGCGAGGTGCCCGCCGTGCCCGGCTCGGACATCGAGCTGACCATCGACCGGGACATCCAGTGGGCCGCCCAGGACGCCATCTCGGAGCAGGTGCGCAAGTCCGGGGCGGACCGCGGGTACGTGATAGTCCAGGACACCCGCACCGGCGAGGTCCTCGCCATGGCCAACGCGCCCGGGTTCGACCCGAACGACCTCTCGCAGGCCGACGCCGCCGCCATGGGCAACGCCGCCCTCCAGGACGCGTACGAACCCGGCTCCACCGCCAAGGTCATGTCCATGGCGGCGGTGCTGGAGGAGAACGCGGCGGCACCGGGCACCCACGTCGTCGTACCGAACCGGCTGCACCGGGGCGACCGGCTGTTCAAGGACGACATCGACCACCCGACCTGGTACCTCACGCTCAACGGCGTACTCGCCAAGTCCAGCAACATCGGCACGATCCTCGCGACCGAGCAGCTCGGCAAGACCCGGCGCGCGGCCAACCGGGTCCTGCACTCCTACCTGAACAAGTTCGGCATCGGCCGGCCCAGCGGCCTCGGCTACCCCGGCGAGACGTCGGGGATCCTGGCCGCGCCCGAGGACTGGAGCACCTCGCAGCAGTACACGATCCCGTTCGGCCAGGGGCTGTCCCTCAACGCCATGCAGGCGGCCTCCGTCTACTCGACGATCGCCAACGGCGGCGTACGGATCCAGCCAACCCTCGTACGCGGCACCAAGGGCCCCGACGGGCGCTTCACCCCCGCGCCGGCGCCGAAGAAGACGAGGGTCGTCAGCGAGAAGACCGCGAAGACCCTGGCCACCATGCTGGAGTCGGTCGTGGACGACGAGGAGGGTACGGGCACCAGGGCGCGCATCCCCGGGTACCGCGTCGGCGGGAAGACCGGCACCTCCAACCGGGTGGATCCGGCCACCGGACGCTACAAGGGCTACACCGCGTCCTTCGCCGGTTTCGCACCCGCCGACAAGCCGAGGATCACCGTCTACTGCGCCATTCAGAACCCGACCAGGGGCAGCTACTTCGGCGGTCAGATCTGCGGCCCCATCTACAAGCAGGTGATGGAGTTCGCACTCAAGACCCTCCAGGTCGCACCGACCGGCAGCAAGCCCGCCCGGCTGCCGGTGTCCTTCACACCCGGCGAGTGACTCAGGACCACCAGTGACAACCAGCACCCGTAACCCCGGGAACCACGAAGACCCCGACGCGCGCAGCGGCCCCTCCTCATCGGGTCTCGCGCCGCCTCCCCCGGCCGGCGGCGCCGGGCGCCGGGACCCCTCGTTTCGCGAGGGGCCGGGTACGCCCGGTACGCTCACCGCCGTGCCACACGCTGATCAGTCCCAAACCACCCAGAAGGACGCCCCGGTGACGTACCCCGGAGCGCCCCGGCCGGCCGAGGTCCGCCCGACACCCCTCGGGGAGCTGGCCGAACGGCTGGGTGCCGAGGCCGGAGCCGTCGAGAACGCGGCCGAGGTCACCGGTATCACGCACGATTCCCGCGCGGTCAGGCCCGGCGACCTCTACGCCGCCCTGCCCGGAGCGCGCCTCCACGGCGCCGACTTCGCCACCCAGGCGGCGGGTCTCGGCGCGGCCGCGATCCTCACCGACCCCACCGGCGCCGCCAGAGCCGGGGCCACCGGCCTCCCGGTCCTCGTCGTCGAGGACCCGCGCGGCCGGATGGGTGAGCTCGCCACCGAGATCTACGGCCACCCCGGCGACGCCCTGCTCCAGCTCGGCATCACCGGCACGTCCGGCAAGACCACCACGGCGTACCTCGTCGAGGGCGGTCTGCGGGCGGCCGGCCGGAAGACCGGTCTCATCGGCACGGTCGAGATGCGCATCGGCGACGAGCGCATCAAGTCCGAGCGCACCACCCCCGAGGCCACCGACCTCCAGGCCCTGTTCGCCGTCATGCGCGAACGCGGCGTCGAGGCGGTCGCCATGGAGGTCTCCAGCCACGCGCTGGTGCTCGGCCGGGTCGACGGGTGCGTCTTCGACGTCGCCGTCTTCAACAACCTGAGCCCCGAGCACATGGAATTCCACTCCGACATGGAGGACTACTTCCAGGCGAAGGCACGTCTCTTCACCCCGGAGCGCAGCAGGACCGGCGTCGTGAACCACGACGACGAGTACGGCCGCAGGCTCATCACCGAGTCCGGCGTCCCGGTCACCTCCTTCTCCGCCGAGGGCCACCCCGACGCCGACTGGCGCGCCGAGGACGTCGAAGTGGGCCCCGTCACGAGCACCTTCACGGTCGTCGGCCCCAAGGGGGAGCGCGTCTCCGCGACCGCGCCCCTGGCCGGCCCGTTCAACGTCGCCAACACCCTCGCCGCGATCGTGACGCTCGCCGTCGCGGGCGTCGACCCGCAGACCGCCGCCGACGGCATCGCCGCCGTCCCCGGCGTCCCGGGGCGTCTGGAACGCGTGGACGAGGGCCAGCCGTACCTCGCCGTCGTCGACTACGCCCACAAGACGGACGCCGTCGAATCGGTCCTGCGCGCGCTGCGCAAGGTCACCCAGGGCGAGCTGCACATCGTGCTCGGCTGCGGCGGCGACCGCGACAAGCAGAAACGGCCCTCGATGGGCGCCGCCGCGGCCCGCCTCGCCGACACCGCCGTACTGACCTCCGACAACCCGCGCTCCGAGGACCCCCTCGCGATCCTCGCCGCCATGCTCGCCGGCGCCGCCGAGGTGCCCGCGCACGAGCGCGGCGACGTGCTCGTCGACGCCGACCGGGCCTCGGCCATCGCCGCGGCGGTGGCCCGCGCCAAGCCCGGCGACACCGTCCTCGTCGCGGGCAAGGGCCACGAGCAGGGACAGGACCTCGCCGGAGTGGTACGCCCCTTCGACGACCGCCAGGTGCTCCGCGCGGCCATCCGCAGCGCCGGAGCGCTCCACGACAGCGGGGTGACCCCGTGATCGCACTCTCCCTCGCCGAGATCGCCGGAATCACCGGCGGGCAGGCGCACGACATACCGGACAGCGGCCTCCAGGTCACCGGGCCCGTCGTCATCGACTCCCGCGAGGTGCTCCCCGGCAGCCTGTTCGCCGCCTTCGCCGGCGAGAAGGTCGACGGCCACGACTACGCCGAGCGGGCCGTGACCGCCGGCGCGACCGCCGTACTGGCCACCCGGCCGGTCGGCGTGCCGGCCATCGTCGTGGACGACGTCACCGAGGCGCTGGGCGCCCTGGCCCGCGCCGTCGTCGGACGCCTCGGCACCAGGGTCGTCGCCCTCACCGGCTCCGCCGGCAAGACGTCGACCAAGGACCTGATCGCCCAGCTGCTGGAGCACAAGGCCCCCACGGTCTGGACGCCCGGCTCCCTCAACAACGAGATCGGCCTGCCCCTCACCGCCCTGCGCGCCACCGAGGAGACCGAGCACCTGGTCCTGGAGATGGGCGCGCGCGGCATCGGCCACATCCGGTACCTCACCGAGCTGACCCCGCCGCACATCGGCCTCGTACTGAACGTCGGAACCGCCCACATCGGCGAGTTCGGCGGCCGCGAGCAGATCGCGCAGGCCAAGGGCGAGATGGTCGAGGCGCTGCCGCCGGCGGACGCGGGCGGTGTGGCCGTCCTCAACGCCGACGACCAGCTCGTACGGGCCATGTCGTCCCGGACCAAGGCCCGCGTCGTGCTCTTCGGTGAAGCCGCAGATGCGGACGTACGGGCCGAGAACGTCCGGCTCACCGGCACCGGACAGCCTTCCTTCATCCTTCACACACCCACCGGGTGCAGTGACGTGACCATGCGGCTGTACGGTGAGCACCACGTGTCGAACGCGCTCGCCGCGGCCGCCGTCGCCCATGAGCTGGGCATGTCCGTCGACGAGATCGCCACCGCGCTCTCCGAGGCGGGCACGCTGTCCCGCTGGCGCATGGAGGTCACCGAGCGTCCTGACGGCGTGACAGTCGTCAACGACGCCTACAACGCGAACCCCGAATCCATGCGAGCCGCCCTGCGCGCGCTCGCGGCCATGGGCCAGGGGCGTCGTACGTGGGCGGTGCTCGGACAGATGGCCGAGCTGGGTGACGATTCGCTCGCCGAGCACGACGCGGTCGGACGGCTCGCCGTCCGGCTCAACGTCAGCAAGCTCGTGGCGGTCGGGGGCAGGGAAGCGTCCTGGCTGCAGCTGGGCGCTTACAACGAGGGTTCGTGGGGTGAGGAGTCGGTGCACGTGTCCGACGCGCAGGCGGCGGTCGACCTGTTGCGCAGTGAGCTGCGTCCGGGAGACGTCGTGCTGGTGAAGGCTTCCAGGTCGGTCGGTCTCGAGCGGGTCGCGCAGGCGCTCCTCGACCACCGAGCCGAGGGTGAGGTCGCCGGCCGATGAGGCAGATCCTCTTCGCGGGAGCCATTGGGCTCTTCCTGACCCTGATCGGCACCCCGCTGCTGATCAAACTGCTGGCCCGCAAGGGATACGGGCAGTTCATCCGGGACGACGGTCCGCGCGGCCACCACGGCAAGCGCGGCACCCCCACCATGGGCGGCATCGCCTTCATCCTGGCCACGCTCATCGCGTACGCCCTGGCGAAGGTGATCACCGGCGAGAAGCCGAG
Source organism: Streptomyces sp. NPDC054887 (assembly GCF_053610585.1). Classification (NCBI taxonomy): domain Bacteria; kingdom Bacillati; phylum Actinomycetota; class Actinomycetes; order Kitasatosporales; family Streptomycetaceae; genus Streptomyces; species Streptomyces sp. NPDC054887. The sequence goes on from NZ_JBSGYQ010000024.1 coordinate 13,278, forward strand.
CGCCTCCGGTCTGCTGGTGCTCTTCCTCATGGCGGGCATGGGCCTGGTCGGCTTCCTCGACGACTACATCAAGATCGTCAAGCAGCGTTCGCTGGGCCTGCGGGCCAAGGCGAAGATGGCCGGACAGCTGATCGTCGGCATCGCCTTCGCGGTGCTGGCCCTCCAGTTCAAGGACTTCCGCGGCCTCGCCCCGGCGTCCACCAAGCTGTCCTTCGTCCAGGACTTCGGCTGGTCCATCGGCCCGGTGCTGTTCGTCGTCTGGGCGCTGTTCATGATCCTGGCGATGTCGAACGGCGTGAACCTCACCGACGGCCTCGACGGACTCGCCACCGGCGCCTCCGTGATGGTCTTCGGCGCGTACACCTTCATCGGTCTGTGGCAGTTCCAGGAGTCCTGCGCCGACGCGCTGAGCCTGACCAACCCGGACGCCTGCTTCGAAGTGCGCGACCCCCTGGACCTCGCGGTCGTCGCCGCCGCCCTCATGGGCGCCTGCTTCGGCTTCCTGTGGTGGAACACCTCGCCCGCCAAGATCTTCATGGGTGACACAGGCTCGCTCGCACTCGGCGGCGCCCTGGCGGGTCTGGCGATCTGCTCGCGCACCGAGTTCCTGATGGCGCTCCTCGGCGGCCTGTTCGTCCTCATCACGATGTCCGTCGTGATCCAGGTCGGCTCGTTCAAGCTGACCGGCAAGCGCGTCTTCAAGATGGCGCCGCTCCAGCACCACTTCGAGCTCAAGGGCTGGTCCGAAGTCCTCGTGGTGGTCCGCTTCTGGATCATCCAGGGCATGTGCGTGATCGTCGGCCTCGGGCTCTTCTACGCGGGCTGGGCGGCCGACAAGTGACAGAAGCGACCTGGACCGGCAAGCGGGTGACCGTCGCGGGTCTCGGCGTCTCCGGGATCCCCGCGGCACGTGTGCTGCGGGGTCTCGGGGCCCACGTCACCGTCGTCAACGACGGCGACGACGCGCGCGCGCGGGCCCAGGCCGCCGAACTCGAGGCGCTCGGCGCGACCGTGCGCCTCGGTGACGGCGCGACCCTCCCCGAGGGCACCGAACTCGTCGTCACCGCCCCCGGGTGGAAGCCCGACAAGCCGCTGTTCCTGGCCGCCGCCGAGGCGGGCGTGGAGATCTGGGGCGACGTCGAACTGGCGTGGCGCCTGCGCGGCCCGGACGCCGCCCCCTGGCTCGCCGTCACCGGCACCAACGGCAAGACCACGACCGTGCGCATGCTGGCCTCCATCCTGGAGGCCGCCGGCCTGCGGACCGCCGCCGTCGGCAACATCGGCGTATCGCTGCTCGACGCCGTCCTCGGCGACGAGGAGTACGACGTACTGGCCGTCGAGCTCTCCAGCTACCAGCTGCACTGGGCGCCCTCGCTGCGGGCCCACTCCGCGGCCGTCCTGAACCTCGCCCCCGACCACCTCGACTGGCACGGCTCCATGGAGGCGTACGCCGCCGACAAGGGCCGGATCTACGAGGGCAACCAGGTCGCGTGCGTCTACAACGCCGCCGACCCGGCGACCGAGGCCCTGGTCCGCGAGGCCGACGTCGAGGAGGGCTGCCGCGCGATCGGCTTCACCCTCGGCCCGCCCGCGCCCTCCCAACTCGGCGTCGTCGACGGCATCCTGGTCGACCGCGCCTTCGTCGCGAACCGCCAGAAGAACGCCCAGGAGCTTGCGGACGTCTCCGACGTCAACCCGCCCGCCCCGCACAACGTCGCCAACGCCCTCGCGGCGGCGGCCCTCGCCCGCGCCTACGGCGTCGAGCCCGCCGCCGTGCGCGACGGCCTGCGCGCCTTCCGCCCCGACGCCCACCGCATCGAGCACGTCGCGGACGTGGCCGGCGTCGCGTACGTCGACGACTCGAAGGCCACCAACACGCACGCCGCCGAGGCGTCCCTCGCGGCGTACGACCCCATCGTGTGGATCGCGGGCGGCCTCGCCAAGGGAGCCACCTTCGACGAGCTCGTCCAGAAGTCGGCGAAGCGCCTGCGCGCCGCCGTCCTCATCGGCGCCGACCGCGCCCTGATCCGCGAAGCCCTCGCGCGACACGCGCCCGAAGTACCGGTGGTCGACCTCGACCGGACCGACACTGGGGCGATGTCGGCGGCGGTCGGGGAAGCCGCGCGGCTCGCGCGGCCCGGGGACACGGTCCTGCTGGCCCCGGCCTGCGCCTCCATGGACATGTTCACCAACTACAACAAGCGTGGCGAGGCGTTCGCCGCCGCCGTACGCGAGTTGGCTCCGGAGCGCGACTAGCGGACCGGTCCCCGCGCCACGGACCGGCCGGCGCAGCGCACGAGTGGAGGGGACAGGAGATGTTGGCCGACGACATCGCCCCGCGCGGCCGCGGTGTGCTGCGCGGGCGTTCGGGGACGGCCGGGGCCCGGTCGGCGGGGACGCGCCCCGCCCGCCGCCCGCCCGCCGCACGGCGCGGAAGCCCGTTCCGCGACGGACCGCCCGGCGAGAACCGGCTGCGCAGGCTCTACGAGCAGGCGCGGCGCACCTGGGACCGGCCGCTCACGGCGTACTACCTCATTCTGGGCAGCTCCCTGCTGATCACCGTGCTCGGCCTCGTGATGGTGTACTCCGCCTCGATGATCAAGGCGCTCGAGCTGTCGCTGCCCGCGTCGTACTTCTTCCGCAAGCAGTTCGTCGCGGCGGTCATCGGCACCGCCCTGCTGCTCGCCGCCTCCCGGATGCCCGCCAAGCTGCACCGCGCGCTGTCCTACCCGCTGCTGGCCGTGACCGTCTTCCTGATGGTCCTCGTCCAGATCCCCGGGATAGGGGTCGCCATCGGCGGCAACCAGAACTGGATCTCGCTCGGCGGCCCGTTCATGCTCCAGCCCAGCGAGTTCGGAAAGCTGGCCCTCGTCCTGTGGGGGGCCGACCTGCTCGCCCGCAAGCAGGAGAGGCGGCTGCTGACCCAGTGGAAGCACATGCTGGTGCCCCTCGTGCCCGTCGCCTTCCTGCTGCTCGGCCTGATCATGCTCGGCGGCGACATGGGCACGGCGATCCTCCTCACCGCCATCCTCTTCGGCCTGCTGTGGCTCGCGGGAGCGCCCACCCGGCTCTTCGCCGGCGTGCTCGGCTTCGCCGCCTTCGTCGGGTTCGTGCTCATCAGCAGCAACGCCAACCGGATGTCACGCCTCGCGTGCACGGGCGCGACCGATCTCGGTCCGAAGGGTGAATGCTGGCAGGCGGTGCACGGAATCTATGCTCTCGCCTCGGGCGGATGGTTCGGTTCCGGGCTGGGGGCAAGTGTGGAGAAATGGGGTCAACTCCCAGAGCCGCACACCGACTTCATCTTCGCCATCACCGGTGAGGAACTGGGTCTGGCGGGGACGCTGTCGGTACTCGCCCTCTTCGCGGCTCTAGGCTATGCGGGTATCCGCGTGGCCGGACGCACGGAGGACCCCTTCGTGAGGTACGCCGCGGGAGGCGTGACCACCTGGATCACGGCCCAGGCCGTGGTCAACATCGGTGCGGTGCTCGGTCTGCTGCCGATCGCCGGTGTCCCGCTCCCGCTGTTCTCGTACGGGGGCTCCTCCTTGCTGCCGACCATGTTCGCCGTAGGGTTGCTGATCGCCTTCGCGCGAGAGGATCCCGCTGCGAAGGCCGCCCTCGCCATGCGAAGGACAGTCCTTGGCAAAGGGGCCGGGGTGAGATGGAAGACGATGAGACGGCGCGTCAAGAAGCGTCCGTCCGGAGAGCGGTGAATTTCGGTGCATGTCGTACTCGCCGGTGGGGGGACCGCCGGCCACATCGAGCCCGCGCTCGCCCTCGCGGACGCACTGCGGAGGCAGGACCCTTCCGTGGGCATCACAGCCCTCGGCACGGAGCGCGGACTCGAGACCAGGCTCGTACCCGAGCGCGGCTACGAACTCGGGCTGATCCCCGCGGTCCCGCTGCCCCGCAAACCCACCCCGGAACTGATCACCGTCCCCGGACGGCTGCGCGGCACCATCAAGGCCGCCGAGCAGATCCTGGAGCGCACGAAGGCCGACTGCGTCGTCGGCTTCGGCGGTTACGTCGCCCTGCCCGGCTACCTCGCGGCCAAGCGCCTCGGCGTGCCGATCATCGTCCACGAGGCCAACGCCAGGCCCGGCCTCGCCAACAAGATCGGCTCGCGCTACGCGCACGCCGTGGCCGTCTCCACCCCCGACAGCAAGCTGCGCGGCGCCCGCTACATCGGCATCCCGCTGCGCCGCACCATCGCCACCCTCGACCGGGCCCGGGTCCGCCCCGAGGCGCGTGCCGCCTTCAACCTCGACCCGAACCTGCCGACGCTGCTGGTGTCCGGCGGCTCGCAGGGCGCGCGCCGCCTCAACGAGGTGATCCAGCAGGTCGCGCCGGTGCTCCAGCGCTCCGGCATCCAGATCCTGCACGCGGTCGGCCCCAAGAACGAACTGCCGCGCGTCGACAACATGCCGGGGATGCCGCCCTACGTCCCGGTACCGTACGTGGACCGGATGGACCTCGCGTACGCCGCGGCCGACATGATGCTCTGCCGCGCGGGCGCGATGACCGTCGCCGAACTCTCCGCCGTCGGGCTCCCGGCCGCCTACGTCCCGCTGCCCATCGGCAACGGCGAGCAGCGGCTCAACGCCCAGCCGGTGGTCAACGCCGGAGGCGGCCTGCTGGTCGACGACGCGCAGCTGACGCCGGAGTGGGTGCAGAGCCAGGTGCTGCCGGTCCTCGCGGACCCGCACCGGCTCTACGAGATGTCCCGCGCCGCCGCCGAGTTCGGCCGCCGGGACGCCGACGACCTGCTCGTCGGCATGGTGTACGAGGCGATCGCCGCACGCAGGGCCGGCTGAACGGCCCACCGACGCAGGTGCCAGGAGGCGACAGGCAGTGGCCGGACCGACGACCGCCCAGCGCGGTGCACGACAGCCGCGGGGATCGTCGGCGGCCCGCCCGCCGCACGGCGGTCCCGGTCGGGACGGGGCCGGCCGCCTGCCGCGGCTGCCCGGACGCGGTGTCCTGATCCTGGCGCTCGTCCTGGCGGTCCTGCTCACCGCGGGCGGCATCTGGGTGCTGTACGGCTCCTCCTGGCTGCGCGTCGAGCGGGTGGAGCCGTCCGGCACGCGGGTTCTGACGCCCGATGAGGTGCTCGGCGCCGCGGCCGTGCCGGTCGGCGCGCCGCTGGTCTCGGTCGACACGGACGAGATCGAGGAGCGGCTGCGCCGGAAGCTGCCCCGGATCGACTCGGTGGACGTCGTCCGCTCGTGGCCGCACACCATCGGCCTGGACGTGACGGAACGCAAGCCGGTACTGCTCGTCGAAAAGGGTGCGAAGTTCATCGAAGTGGACGACGAGGGTGTGCAGTTCGCCACGGTCGCCAGGGCTCCCGCGGGTGTGCCGCTGCTGGAAATGGCCGCCGGCGACTCACCGAGCCTGCGCCGCTTCGGCACGGACCGGCTGCTGCGGGAGGCGGTGCGGGTCACCGGCGACCTGCCGTCGTCCGTGGCCGGCGCCGTGCGGACCGTCCAGGTGCGCTCGTACGACTCCATCACCCTGGGGCTCACCGGGGACCGTACGGTGGTCTGGGGCAGCGCCGAGCAGGGTGCGGCGAAGGCGCGCGCGCTGAAAGCCCTCATGAAAGCAGCTCCGGAGGCCGGACACTTCAATGTGAGCGCGCCCACCGCCCCGGCAGTGTCGGGGAGTTGACGGTCATACGTGCTGGCCAGCACCCTGGTTGGCCAGCGATATGGGTGATCACATAGGGTGAAAAGAAAAACGGGAGGTTCGGCGTGTTCGTTGAACGTGCGCCACTTGTCGACTTAGTGTCCTGTTCGGAGAGTCCAAGGAACAGACACACTGGTAACCCTAAACTTCACCGTTAGGGTTCGGGTCGGCGTTCGGACCGTCCCAATCGGCATCAGTCGTCGCGGCGCTGCAACTCCGCGGCGGCACGTAACTCGAGGCGAGAGGCCTTCGACGTGGCAGCACCGCAGAACTACCTCGCAGTCATCAAGGTCATCGGTGTCGGCGGCGGTGGTGTCAATGCCATCAACCGAATGATCGAGGTCGGTCTCAAGGGCGTCGAGTTCATCGCGATCAACACCGACGCGCAAGCCCTGTTGATGAGCGACGCCGACGTCAAGCTCGACGTCGGACGTGAACTGACCCGCGGCCTCGGCGCCGGGGCCAACCCGGCAGTCGGCCGCAAGGCGGCAGAGGACCACCGTGAGGAGATCGAGGAGGTCCTCAAGGGGGCCGACATGGTCTTCGTCACCGCCGGCGAAGGCGGTGGCACCGGAACGGGTGGCGCCCCCGTCGTCGCCAACATCGCGCGCTCGCTCGGCGCCCTCACGATCGGCGTGGTCACCCGCCCGTTCACCTTCGAGGGCCGGCGCCGCGCGAACCAGGCGGAGGACGGCATCGCCGAGCTCCGCGAAGAGGTCGACACCCTCATCGTCATCCCGAACGACCGGCTGCTGTCCATCTCGGACCGCCAGGTCAGCGTGCTGGACGCCTTCAAGTCGGCGGACCAGGTCCTGCTGAGCGGCGTCCAGGGCATCACCGACCTCATCACCACCCCCGGTCTCATCAACCTCGACTTCGCCGACGTCAAGTCGGTCATGTCCGAGGCCGGTTCGGCCCTCATGGGCATCGGCTCGGCGCGCGGCGACGACCGCGCGGTGGCGGCGGCCGAGATGGCGATCTCCTCGCCGCTCCTGGAGGCGTCCATCGACGGCGCCCGCGGCGTGCTGCTCTCCATCTCCGGCGGCAGCGACCTCGGTCTCTTCGAGATCAACGAGGCCGCGCAGCTGGTGAGCGAGGCCGCCCACCCCGAGGCCAACATCATCTTCGGCGCGGTGATCGACGACGCGCTGGGAGACGAGGTACGGGTCACCGTCATCGCCGCGGGGTTCGACGGCGGACAGCCGCCGGCCCGCCGCGAGAACGTCCTGGGCGCCAGCTCCGGGGCCGCCAAGCGCGAGGAGCCCGCGCCCTCCCGGCAGGCGGAGACCTCGCGGCCGTCGAGCGGCATCGGCACGGTCCCTCCGCGCGAGCGCGAGGAGCCCGCTCCGGTCCAGGCCGAGCCCGCGCCGGTGGCCGAGCTTCCGAACACGCCGGTCGCTCCGCCGCACGTACCGCCGGCCCGTCCGTACGACAGCCAGGCCGAAGAGCTGGATGTCCCGGACTTCTTGAAGTGACAGTGCAGCACGACGCGATACACGTGGGCGGCGCCCACTTCGCCTTCACCGACAGGTGGGGCGGGGTGAGCGCCGTTCCGTACGAGGAGCTCAACCTCGGCGGCGCGGTCGGGGACGACCCGGCCGCCGTGCTCGGCAACCGGGACCTGGCCGCCAAGTCGCTCGGGATCGACCCGGGCCTGGTCGTCTGGATGAACCAGGTGCACGGGCGGGACGTGGCCGTGGTCGACGGTCCGTGGGACGGCGACGCCGTCCCGTCCGTCGACGCGGTCGTGACCGCGCGGCGCGGGCTGGCCCTCGCCGTGCTCACCGCGGACTGCACCCCCGTTCTGCTCGCCGACCCCGTCGCCGGTGTCGTGGCCGCCGCTCACGCGGGACGCCCCGGCATGGTCGCGGGAGTGGTTCCCGCGGCCGTCGAGGCGATGATCACACTGGGCGCCGATCCTTCCCGTATCACCGCACGGACGGGTCCCGCCGTGTGCGGGCGCTGCTACGAAGTCCCGGAGCGCATGCGGGACGAGGTCGTGCGCGCCGTGCCCGCGGCCTGGTCGGAGACGAGCTGGGGCACTCCGGCGGTCGACGTGACCGCCGGCGTGCACGCCCAGCTCGAAGCGCTCGGCGTGCGCGACCGGGCGCAGTCGCCGGTCTGCACGCTGGAGTCGCGCGACCACTTCTCGTACCGCCGGGACCGCACCACGGGGCGGCTTGCCGGATATGTCTGGCTGGACGGCGCTTCGGACGCCGGCAAGGCCGCGGGGGAGGAAAGGGCATGACGGACCGCAAGGCTCAACTCGCGGCCAACCTGGAGCGGGTGGAGGAACGTATCGCCACCGCGTGCGCGGCGGCGGGGCGGGCGCGTGACGAGGTGACCCTGATCGTGGTCACCAAGACGTATCCGGCCAGCGATGTGCGCCTGCTCGCCGAACTCGGCGTGCGGCACGTCGCGGAGAACAAGGACCAGGAGGCCGGCCCCAAGGCGGCCGAGTCGTCGGACCTGCCGCTCACGTGGCACTTCGTCGGACAGCTTCAGACCAATAAGGTCCGTTCTGTGGCGAGTTACGCCGATGTCGTGCAGTCGGTGGACCGGGCGAAGCTCGTCACGGCGCTGTCGACGGCGGCGGTACGGGCCGGCCGTGAGCTCGACTGCCTCATCCAGGTCGCGCTCGACGCGGAGTCGGGGGAGCGGGGGGAGCGCGGCGGCGTCGCGCCGGACGGCATCGGGGAGTTGGCCGCGAAGGTGGCCGGGGCCCCCGGTCTGAGGCTCGGCGGTCTGATGACGGTCGCGCCGCTGGCCGGGCCGTACGCGGGGCGCGAACAGGCGGCGTTCGAGCGGCTGATGGAATTCTCATCCAGCCTGCGCGGGGCTCATCCTGCTGCGAACATGGTCTCGGCAGGGATGAGTACGGATCTCGAGCAGGCCGTGGCCGCCGGAGCGACACATGTACGCGTCGGTACTGCGGTACTCGGAGTCCGACCCCGGCTCGGGTAACGTCGCGAAGCAAGTCGGACCACAGCAGAAAATATGGTCATTCCCACTGATAGGTGGGCGGGCCGAGTGGATCGCGGGCACTTGGTGACGCTGCACGTTGGCAACAAGGGCGATCCACCACAGAGCGGAGGACTCAGAGAATGGCCGGCGCTATGCGCAAGATGGCGGTCTACCTCGGCCTCGTGGAGGACGATGGGTACGACGGCCGGGGTTTCGATCCCGATGACGATTTCGAACCCGAGCCGGAGCCCGAGCGGGAGCACCGCCGGCACCAGCCCCCGCACCAGGAGCGGCACGAAGAGCCGGTCCGCGTGGTGCAGCCGCCGGCGCAGCGTGAGCCGGTGCCCCACCCCGCTCCGCTATCCGCGGAAATCGGACGACCGGCCCGTATTGCCCCCGTGGCATCCATCACACCTGAACGTCCGAACCTGGAGAAGAACGCACCGGTGATCATGCCCAAGGTCGTGTCCGAGCGGGAGCCCTACCGCATCACCACGCTGCACCCGCGGACCTACAACGAGGCCCGTACCATCGGGGAACACTTCCGTGAGGGCACTCCGGTGATCATGAACCTGACCGAGATGGACGACACCGACGCGAAGCGACTTGTCGACTTTGCGGCAGGACTCGTCTTCGGCCTGCATGGCAGCATTGAGCGAGTGACGCAGAAGGTGTTCCTGTTGTCGCCTGCTAACGTCGATGTCACGGCGGAGGACAAGGCCCGTATCGCAGAGGGCGGTTTCTTCAACCAGAGCTGAGACACGTCACCGGAACGAAACCGGCCGGGAGGCCGGAGCCACGAGAGCACGGGGAGAGGGAAGCGCGAGATGAGCGTCGCACTACAGGTGATCTACATCGCGCTGATGTGCTTCCTGATCGTCCTGATCTTTCGGCTGGTCATGGATTACGTCTTCCAGTTCGCACGCTCATGGGAACCCGGCAAGGCGATGGTGGTCGTTCTGGAGGCCACTTACACTGTCACCGATCCACCGCTCAAGCTTCTGCGGCGGTTCATTCCGCCGCTGCGTCTCGGGGGCGTGGCACTCGACCTGTCCTTCTTCGTTCTGATGATCATCGTTTACATCCTGATCAGCATCGTGATCAGGCTGTGAGCGATACGGTCTTGCCGACTGCCGACGACTACGTAGAGGTGAAGAAGAGATGCCGTTGACCCCCGAGGACGTGCGGAACAAGCAGTTCACGACCGTCCGCCTCCGAGAAGGCTATGACGAGGACGAGGTCGATGCCTTCCTCGACGAGGTCGAAGCTGAACTGACGCGCCTGCTGCGCGAGAACGAGGATCTTCGCGCGAAGCTGGCCGCCGCGACGCGTGCCGCCGCGCAGAACCAGCAGCAGCAGGGTATGCGCAAGCCGCCGGAGCAGCAGGATCGTCCCGGCGCGCCCGTGCCCGCCGCCATATCCGGCCCGCCGGTCCAGCAGCAGCCGCCGCAGATGGGTCCGCCCCAGCTGCCCGGTGGCGCGCCGCAGCTGCCCGCGGGTCCCAGCGGCCACGGTCAGCAGGGCCAGCACCAGGGCCAGCTCGGCCAGGGTCCGCAGGGCCAGCACGGTCCCGGTCCGATGGGGCAGGGTCCCATGGGTCAGGGCCAGATGCAGGGCCAGATGGGCCAGGGCCAGATGCAGGGCCAGATGGGCCAGGGCATGGGCGGTCCGATGGGCGGCCCCATGGGCGGCCACGGTCCGCAGCTCCCGCAGCCCGGTCAGGGCCCCGGCGGCGACAGCGCCGCCCGTGTCCTCTCGCTGGCGCAGCAGACCGCCGACCAGGCGATCGCCGAGGCGCGTTCCGAGGCCAACAAGATCGTCGGTGAGGCCCGCAGCCGCGCCGAGGGTCTGGAGCGGGACGCCCGTGCGAAGGCGGACGCGCTGGAGCGGGACGCGCAGGAGAAGCACCGCGTGGCGATGGGCTCGCTGGAGTCGGCCCGCGCGACGCTGGAGCGCAAGGTCGAGGACCTGCGCGGCTTCGAGCGCGAGTACCGGACCCGTCTGAAGTCCTACCTGGAGAGCCAGCTGCGTCAGCTGGAGACCCAGGCGGACGACTCGCTGGCTCCGCCGCGTACCCCGGCGACCGCGTCGCTGCCGCCGGCTCCGCAGATGAGCGGGTCGATGGCGCCGGCCGGTGCGGGTGCGATGGGTCACTCCATGGGCGGCAACCCGTCGATGGGCGGCCACGGCGGCCCGTCCTCGAACGGTCCGTCGTACGGCGGCCAGCAGCAGATGTCGCCGGCGATGACCCAGCCGATGGCTCCGGTCCGGCCGCAGGCGCCGCAGCCGATGCAGCAGGCGCCGTCGCCGATGCGCGGCTTCCTGATCGACGAGGACGACAACTGACGGCCGTGCGCGCGATGTGCGCGTAGCCGTCGGCAGGCTGAGGGCCGGGCCCCGGGGATTTCTTCCCCGGGGCCCGGCCCTTTTGGGCGGGTGGCGCGGGCGGGCGCCTGCGGCGGGCCTTCCCCTGCCCGCCCCTTCCCGAACCGGGGCTCCGCCCCGGCCCCGGTCCTCAAGCGCCGGACGGGCTGAATCGGCCGGGGGAAGGGGAGGGGCCGGGGGCCGCGATCCCGGTCCCGTGCGGGGCGGGCTGAATCGGCTGGGGGAAGGGCAGGGGCCGGGGGGCCGCGATCCCGGTCCCGTGCGGGGCGGGCTGATGGACCTGGGCAAGGAGGGGGCCGGGATGCCGGGCTCCCCACGGGGCGGTGAAGGCGAGCACGGGCGTGCCGTCGACCGTGCCGGGGCACGGCCTGGTCCTCGGGCGTGGGCGGGCCGGATGGCGGAGGGAAGGGACTGGGGCCGCGACCTCGGTTCGCACGTGGAGCCCCAACCCCGGCTCCGGTCGCGGGGCGGGCTGAATGGGCCGGGGGAGGGGCCGGGGGCCGCAGCCCCGGCTCTCGGACAGAGGCCGCAGTCACCGCTCAGCAGGCGCAGGGCAGGCTGCATGAGCCGGCGGAAGCGAAGGGCCGGGGGCGTGGCTCTGGTGCGTCGGCGCCGGTCGGCTGTATCGGCCGCGCGGACGCGTTGGGGCCGGCGGCCGGGCGTGGGATGGGGCCCGGAGGTGGGGGCTCCGTGGGGGATGGCGAAGGGCCCGGCCGGTGTCTTCGGCCGGGCCCTTCAGTGGGGCGTTACGCCTCCGTCTTGCGCAGGCGGAAGGTCAGGGACAGGGACTCGTCCGTGAAGGGCTCGCCGTACGACGCGTCCGCCTCCGCCGCCGCGAAGTCCAGCGCCAGGACCTCGTCCGCGATCAGGCCCGCGTGCTCGGTGAGGGCCTCCGCCGTCTCGGCGGAGTCCGCCGACCAGCGGACGGCGATACGGTCCGCGACGTCCAGGCCGCTGTTCTTGCGGGCCTCCTGGATCAGGCGGATCGCGTCACGGGCCAGACCCGCGCGCCGCAGGCCGGGGGTGATCTCCAGGTCGAGGGCGACCGTCGCGCCCGAGTCGGAGGCCACCGACCAGCCCTCGCGTGGCGTCTCGGTGATGATCACCTCGTCGGGGGAGAGGGAGACCTTCTCGCCGTCCACCGTGACCGTCGCCGTGCCCTCGCGCAGGGCCAGCGAGAGCGCGGCCGCGTCCGCCTCCGCCACCGCCTTGGCCACCGCCTGGACGCCCTTGCCGAAGCGCTTGCCCAGCGCGCGGAAGTTCGCCTTGGCGGTCGTGTCGACCAGCGAGCCGCCGACCTCGGAGAGGGAGGCGAGCGAGGAGACGTTGAGCTCCTCGGTGATCTGCGCCTGGAGCTCCGGCGTCAGGGTCTCGAAGCCCGAGGCGGCCACCAGGGCGCGGGAGAGGGGCTGGCGGGTCTTGACGCCCGACTCGGCCCGCGTCGCGCGCCCCAGTTCGACCAGGCGGCGTACGAGCGCCATCTGGCGGGACAGGACCGGGTCGATCGACGAGAGGTCCGGCTCCGGCCACGTCGAGAGGTGCACGGACTCGGGGGCGTCCGGGGTGACCGGAACGATCATGTCCTGCCAGACCCGCTCGGTGATGAACGGCGTGAGGGGGGCCATCAGGCGCGTGACCGTCTCCACCACGTCGTGCAGCGTGCGCAGCGCCGCCTTGTCGCCCTGCCAGAAGCGGCGGCGCGAGCGGCGTACGTACCAGTTCGAGAGGTCGTCGACGAAGGCGGAGAGCAGTTTGCCCGCCCGCTGGGTGTCGTACGACTCCAGCGCTTGCGTGACCTGGTCCGTCAGGGCGTGCAGCTCGGACAGGAGCCAGCGGTCGAGGACCGGGCGGTCCGCCGGGGACGGGTCCGCGGCGCTGGGGGCCCAATTCGACGTACGGGCGTACAGGGCCTGGAAGGCGACCGTGTTCCAGTACGTGAGGAGGGTCTTGCGGACGACCTCCTGGATCGTGCTGTGGCCGACCCGGCGGGCCGCCCACGGGGAGCCGCCGGCCGCCATGAACCAGCGCACCGCGTCCGCGCCGTGCTGGTCCATGAGCGGGATGGGCTGGAGGATGTTGCCCAGGTGCTTGGACATCTTGCGGCCGTCCTCGGCGAGGATGTGGCCGAGGCAGACGACGTTCTCGTACGACGACTTGTCGAAGACCAGCGTGCCCACTGCCATGAGCGTGTAGAACCAGCCGCGGGTCTGGTCGATCGCCTCCGAGATGAACTGCGCCGGGTAGCGCTGCTCGAAGAGCTCCTTGTTCTCGTACGGGTAGCCGTACTGCGCGAACGGCATCGAGCCCGAGTCGTACCAGGCGTCGATGACCTCGGGTACGCGCGTCGCCGTCAGCGAGCAGCCCTCGCCGGTGCACGGGAAGGTGACCGCGTCGATGTACGGGCGGTGCGGGTCCAGGTCCGACTGGTCGGTGCCCGTGAGGTCGGACAGCTCGGCCAGCGAGCCGACGCAGGTGAGGTGGTCGTCCTCGCAGCGCCAGATGGGCAGGGGGGTGCCCCAGTAGCGGTTGCGGGACAGCGCCCAGTCGATGTTGTTGTTGAGCCAGTCGCCGAAGCGGCCCTGCTTCACCGACTCCGGGAACCAGTTCGTCTTCTCGTTCTCGCGCAGCATCGCGTCCTTGACCGCGGTGGTCCTGATGTACCAGGACGGCTGGGCGTAGTAGAGGAGCGCGGTGTGGCAGCGCCAGCAGTGCGGGTAGCTGTGCTCGTACGGGACGTGGCGGAAGAGGAGACCGCGGTCGCCCAGGTCCTCGGTGAGGGCCTCGTCGGCCTTCTTGAAGAACTGGCCGCCGACGAGGGCGACCTCGGGGGCGAAGGTGCCGTCGGCCAGCACCGGGTTCACGACCGGCAGGCCGTACGCCCGGCAGGTCCGCAGGTCGTCCTCGCCGAAGGCGGGGGCCTGGTGGACCAGGCCGGTGCCGTCCTCGGTCGTCACGTAGTCGGCGTTGACCACGAAGTGGGCCTCGGACGGGAACTCCACCAGGGCGAAGGGGCGCTCGTACGTCCAGCGCTCCATCTCCGCGCCGGTGAACGTCTGCCCGGTCGTCTCCCAGCCCTCGCCGAGGGACTTCTCCAGGAGGGGCTGGGCGACGACCAGCTTCTCCTCGCCGTTCGTGGCGACGACGTAGGTGACGTCGGGGTGGGCCGCGACTGCCGTGTTCGACACCAGGGTCCACGGGGTCGTCGTCCAGATCAGCAGCGACGCCTCGCCCGCGAGCGGGCCCGAGGTCAGCGGGAAGCGAACGAAGACCGAGGGGTCGACGACCGTCTCGTACCCCTGCGCCAGCTCGTGGTCGGACAGGCCGGTGCCGCAGCGGGGGCACCAGGGGGCGACGCGGTGGTCCTGGACCAGGAGGTCCTTGTTGAAGATCTCCTTCAGGGACCACCAGACCGACTGGACGTACGACGGGTCCATGGTCCGGTACGCGTCGTCGAGGTCGACCCAGTAGCCCATGCGGGTCGTGAGCTCGGCGAAGGCGTCCGTGTGGCGGGTGACGGACTCGCGGCACTTGGCGTTGAACTCCGCGATGCCGTACGCCTCGATGTCCTTCTTGCCGTTGAAGCCCAGTTCCTTCTCGACGGCGAGCTCCACGGGCAGGCCGTGGCAGTCCCAGCCGGCCTTGCGGGCCACGTGGTAGCCGCGCATGGTGCGGAAGCGCGGGAAGACGTCCTTGAAGACGCGGGCCTCGATGTGGTGCGCGCCCGGCATGCCGTTGGCGGTGGGCGGGCCCTCGTAGAACACCCACTCGGGGCGCCCCTCGGACTGTTCGAGACTCTTGGAGAAGACCTTGTTCTCGCGCCAGAAATCGAGCACGGCGTGCTCGAGCGCGGGAAGGTCGACCTGGGCGGGCACCTGGCGGTACAGCGACATCGATTCCTCCGGCGGACTGTGACTTCCGTCGGAGGGACGAGAGCGCTGGGCTCCCGCGGTACCACCCTCCTTGGCCACGGGCGGCGCCCGCGACCCCCTCATTGGGGCAGCGATGCCGGTTCTACTGGCCCTGCGCCGTGGGCGGGGCCCACGGGCAAGGCGTTCTTCCGGCGGCTCAGGGGTGATGCTTCACGCCGCGCTCGCCGCCGGGCTCACACCGTCCCCGGATCGCTCTTGGCTGCGTACGGCGCTACTCGTCCCCTTCGAGGCCTTTCGCTTCGCCCAGTGTACGGGCCGCGGGGCCGGGGGACCGCCCGGTTTTCGCGCGCCGCCCGGCCGTACGCCGCTAGCCCGAATGGCCAACGCGCCGCCCCGCGCCGCAGCCGCGTGCCGCGGGGCGGATTACCCGGCGGAGAGCTGGGCACAACCGATGCAGGCTCGTCGCGCCCGGCACGCGGCGGTGGCCGACCGGCGGCGTGCCCCGTTGCCGCGGGGCTGGAGTCGACTTATCGTCCCAGCACGATGCGCGAGCAAGATCACAATATGTGAAGGGGCCGCGGCCATGGTGGCTAAGAAGACCGCCGCAGAGAGCGCAGAGGGGACCGGCACGGCGGAGAACGGCGCCTTCGCGGAGGGGGCCGTCGCGAGGAAGGCCGCTGCCAGGAAGACCGCCGCGAAGAAGACGGCCGCCAAGAAGGCGGTACCGGCCACGAAGGCGGCCGCGAAGAAGGCGGCGCCCGCCAAAAAGGCCGGGACGGCTGCGACGGCCGGGAAGGCGCCTGCCGAGAAGGCGGCTGCGAAGAAGGCCGCTCCCGCGGCCGAGGGGGCGGCCCAGGCCGCGGAAGAGACAGGAGCCAAGACGGTGGTTGCGAAGAAGACCGCGAGCAGGGCCACGGCCGCGAAGAAGGCGGCCCCCGTGACGGCGACAGCCGCCCCGCCGACCCTTACCGCCGCCCCGGCGGCCCCCGGCGAACTCGCCGTCCGGCCGGGGGAGGACCCGTGGACGCCCGAGGAGGTCGCCGAGGCGCGGGCCGAGCTGGAGAAGGACGTCTCCGGCCTGCGGGCCGAGATCAGCGCGTCGGAGGAGGCGGTGACCGGTCTGATGCGCGACTCCGGCGACGGAGCGGGCCACGACGAGGCCGACACCGGCACGAAGAACATCTCCCGCGAGTACGAGCTGGCCCTGGCCGCCAGCGCCCGCGAGCGCCTGGAGCAGACCGAGCGGGCCCTGGAGCGCCTGGACGCCGGTACGTACGGGCTCTGCGAGGTCTGCGGCAAGCCCATCGGCAAGGCGCGCATGCAGGCCTTCCCGCGCGCCACCCTGTGCGTGGAGGACAAGCAGAAGCAGGAGCGCCGCTCCTGAGCGCGCCACCGGACCCGACCGGTCACCGAGGCCGTCCGTACGTGTGTGCCGTACCCTCGTGCTCAGTCAGGCACCTAGGTTGAGGGACTCACGTGGCAGAGGCGGAGCGCATCATCGGTACGCCGGATACCCCTGAGGCAGGGGGACCCGAGCCGGAGGAGTCCTCCGATGCGGCGGCCCCCGACGAGCAGCCGGCGAGCAGGGGCAAGCGCCGGATCGCCGTGCTCTTCGGTGTGGCGCTCGTGGCCTACCTGCTCGATCTGAGCACCAAGATGCTCGTGGTGGCCAAGCTGGAGCACCACGAGCCGATCGAGGTCGTCGGCGACCTGCTGCGGTTCGAGGCGATCAGGAACGCGGGCGCCGCCTTCGGCATCGGCGAGGCGTTCACCGTGATTTTCACGGCCATCGCGGCGTCCGTGATCGTGGTGATCGCCCGGCTCGCGCGCAAGCTCTACAGCCTGCCCTGGGCCATCGCCCTGGGGCTGCTGCTCGGCGGCGCGCTCGGCAACCTCACCGACCGGATCTTCCGTTCGCCCGGTGTCTTCAAGGGCGCCGTCGTGGACTTCATCGCCCCGGCGAACTTCGCGGTCTTCAACCTCGCGGACTCCGCCATCGTGTGCGGCGGCATCCTCATTGTGATCCTGTCGTTCCGGGGTCTGGACCCCGACGGCACCGTCCACAAGGACTGACAAGGCATACTCGACGGGTGAGTACCATTCCCGAGTTCCGCACCCTGCCCGTTCCCGATGGCCTCGAGGGCGAGCGCGTCGACGCCGCCATCTCCCGGATGTTCGGGTTCTCCCGCACGAAGGCGGCCGAGCTCGCCGCCGCCGGGAAGGTCCAGGTCGACGGGTCGGTGGTCGGGAAGTCCGAGCGGGTCCGCGGCGGGGCCTGGCTCGAAGTCGAGATGCCGCAGGCCGCAGCGCCCGTACAGATCGTCGCCGAGCCCGTCGAGGGCATGGAGATCGTGCACGACGACGACGACATCGTCGTCATCGACAAGCCGGTCGGCGTCGCCGCGCACCCCAGCCCCGGCTGGACCGGCACCACCGTGATCGGCGGCCTCGCCGCCGCCGGCTACCGCATCTCGACCTCCGGCGCGTCCGAGCGCCAGGGCATCGTGCACCGCCTCGACGTCGGCACGTCGGGCCTCATGGTCGTGGCCAAGTCGGAGCGGGCGTACACGCTGCTCAAGGCGCAGTTCCGGGACCGCGTCGTCGTGAAGAAGTACCACGCGCTGGTCCAGGGCCACCCCGACCCGATGAGCGGCACCATCGACGCCCCCATCGGGCGCCACCCCAACCACGACTACAAGTGGGCCGTGACGGCCGAGGGCAAGCCCTCCGTCACGCACTACGACCTGATCGAGGCCTTCCGGGCCGCCTCGCTCCTCGACATCAAGCTGGAGACCGGGCGCACGCACCAGATCCGCGTGCACATGTCCGCGCACCGGCACCCCTGCGTGGGCGACACCACGTACGGCGCCGATCCGACCATGGGCAAGCGGCTCGGCCTCACGCGGCAGTGGCTGCACGCCATGCGGCTCGGCTTCGAGCACCCCTCGGACGGCCAGTGGGTCGAGTTCCAGAGCGCGTACCCGGCCGATCTCCAGAAGGCGCTGGACGTGATCCGGGCCGAGAGCGAGTGAGCGACCGGCCCGTGCCTGCCGCCGGGCACCGGGCCGTACGCCGCGCGCTCTAGCGCGGCCCGGGACCGCTCGCGGGGCCACAGCTCGTCGCTGTGGCCCCTTTTTGCTGTGCCGCAATGGTTAGGAAACTTTCCCAACACCCTTGACGGCAACTGTAAACAATCCTAACTTTCAGGCGAACTCCCGTACCGGAACCCCCACCCGAAGGGAGCACAACCCATGCGCAAACCCCTGCTCTTCGCCTCCGTGCTCGGCATCGTGATGGCCCTCCAGACGCCCGTCGACGCCACCGAGGCCCCCAGCCCCCTCTCCGCCAACGGCCGGCTCGAGGTCTGCGGCCGCCAGCTCTGCGACGAGCGGGGACAGGCCGTCCAGCTCCGCGGCATGAGCACCCACGGCACGCAGTGGTACGCCCGCTGCGTCACCGACGGATCGCTGGACGCTCTCGCCGGCGACTGGCGCGCCGACGTGCTGCGCGTCTCGACGTACGTGCAGGAGGGCGGTTACGAGACCGACCCGCAGCGCTTCACCGCGCTCGCCCAGAAATTCGTCGACGGCGCCCACCGGCGCGGCATGTACGCCGTGATCGACTGGCACATGCTGGACCCGGGCGACCCGGACTTCAACCTCGCGCGCGCCAGGACCTTCTTCACGGCGATGGCGAAGAAGTACAAGAACCACCCCGGCGTGCTCTACGAGATAGCCAACGAGCCCTCGGGAGTGAGCTGGCCGAAGATCAAGGCGTACGCCGAGAAGATCATCCCCGTCATCAGGGCCCAGGACCCGGACGCCGTGGTGCTGGTCGGCACGCGCGCCTGGTCGTCGTTCGGCGTATCGGAGGGCGCGGACGAGCAGGAGGTGGTCCGCAACCCCGTGAACGCCTCCAACATCATGTACACCTTCCACTTCTACGCCGCCTCGCACCGGGGCGAGTACCTCGACGCGCTCAACCGCGCCTCCGACCGGCTCCCCGTCTTCGTCACCGAGTTCGGCACGCAGGACTACGCGGGCGAGGGCGCCAACGACTTCGCCCAGTCCCAGCGCTTCCTCGACCTGATGAAGCGCAAGAAGATCTCCTGGACCAACTGGAACTACTCCGACGACCACCGCTCGGGCGCCGTCTTCAAGACGGGCGCCTGCGACGGCGGAACCTGGGCCGGAACCGCCGTGCTGAAGGAGGCCGGGGTCTGGATCCGCCAGCGGATCCGCGAGTAGTGGCACCCTTGGGGTCTTGATCGTCGAGACTCCGAACCGCCGGAAGGTGCGCCGTGGACCAGTTGGCCCTGCTGTTCCTGCTGCTGCTGGGGGCCGTCGTCACAGTGCCCCTGGGGGAGCGTCTCGGGCTGCCGGCACCCGTGCTGATGACGGTCGCCGGGATCGTCCTGGCGCTGCTGCCGTTCGTGCCCAACGTCGAGGTCCCGCCCGAGTACATCCTGCCGCTGGTCCTGCCGCCCCTGCTGTACGCCGCCGTGCAGCGCACCTCCTGGCGGCAGTTCGCCGCGAACATCAGGCCCATCCTGCTGCTCGCGGTGGCGCTCGTCTTCGTGACGACGGCGGCGGTGGCCGCGGTGGCCGGCGCCCTGGTTCCCGGGCTGCCGATCGCCGCGGCCATCGCGCTGGGGGCGCTCGTCGCCCCGCCCGACCCGGTCGCGGCCACCGCCGTGGCCGGGTCGCTGGGACTGCCGCGGCGGCTCGTGTCGATCCTGGAGGGCGAGGGTCTCTTCAACGACGTGACGGCCATCGTGCTCTACCACGTGGCCGTCGCGGCGGCGGTGAGCGGCACGTTCTCCTGGCCGGACGCGGTCGGGGACTTCGTCCTGTCCGCCCTCGTGGCCGTCGTCGTCGGGTTCGCGCTCGGTTGGGTCACCGACAAGCTGATGGGCTACCTCGGGGACACCACCCTCCAGATCAGCCTGACGCTGCTGGCCCCCTTCGTCGCCTACGTACTGGCCGAGGAGTTCAAGGGATCCGGTGTGCTCGCCGTGCTCGTCATCGCGCTGTACCTCGCGGAGCACGCCGTCGACGCCGACGACGTGCTCGGCCGCCTCGCGGGGAACACCTTCTGGCAGATCGTGGACACCCTGGTCACCGGAATCGCCTTCGGCCTCATCGGACTTGAGCTGCACAACGTCTTCGGCACGGCCGACGAACGCCTGGGCGAGATGCTCGGCTGGGGCGCGGCGGTCGTCGCCGTGGTCGTCGGCGTACGGCTGGTGTGGCTGCTTCCCGCGACCTGGCTGGCCAAGCGGCTGCACACGCTCCGCGACTACGACGAGGACATCCCCGTCAGCTGGCGCGAGACGGTCGTCATGTGGTGGTCGGGGATGCGGGGCGTCGCGTCGGTCGCGCTGGCGCTGGCCATTCCGCTCAGGACGGACGACGGCTCGCCGTTCCCGGCACGGGACGAGATCGTGTTCATCGCGTTCTGCGTCATCATGGCCACCCTGCTCGTCCAGGGGCTGACCCTGCCGCGCCTGGTGCGCCTGCTCGGCGTCACCGCGGACACCGGCGCGGAGCGCGAGCTCGAACACGACCTGGCGGTACGGGCGGCGAAGGCGGCCAAGCGCAGGCTCAAGGAGATCCAGGAGGTGGAGGAGCTGCCGGACGACGTCCTCGACCGGCTCCAGCGCGGGGCCCTGGACATCGGGGCCAGGATCAGCCCCGAAATCGTCGACGACGAGCGGCGGGAGGCGTTCGCGCAGCGCGCCGAACGGGCCAAATCGGTGCACCGGATCCAGCGCGAGCTGATGTCGGCCGCGCGGCACGAGGTGCTCTCCGCGCGCAGCGAACCCGGCGCGGACCCCGAGGTGGTGGACCGGGTGCTGCACCACCTGGACGTGCGCAGCCTCCGCTAGCGGTCCACCACCCCCGGAGGGCGGCCTAGCCGCGGCCCGTGCGCGGCTCGTCGTCGGGGACCGGCTGCTTGCCGTTCGGCGGAAGATCCGCCGGGGCGGTGGCGATGCGCGGCAGGGCGTACGGGTGCTTCTCGGTCAGCCAGGCGATCAACTGCTCGCGCACGGTGCACCGGACCGTCCACACGTCGTCCGCGTCCTTGGCGGTGACGACCGCCCGTACGACCAGGGTGCTGGGCGTCGTGTCGGTGACGGCCAGGCTCCAGTCGCGGCCGTCCCACGCCTTGCACATGCCCAGGATCTCCCTGAGCTTCTCGCGCATCAGGTCCACCGGCGCGGTGTGGTCCAGGTGCAGGAAGACGGTTCCGGTCATCTGGGCGCCGCCGCGCGACCAGTTCTCGAACGGCTTGCTGGTGAAGTACGACACCGGCATGGTGATCCGCCGCTCGTCCCAGGTGCGTACGGCCAGGAACGTCAGCGTGACCTCCTCGACCACGCCCCACTCGCCGTCGACGACCACCGTGTCCCCTATGCGCACCATGTCGCCGAAGGCGATCTGGAAGCCGGCGAAGAGGTTGCCGAGGGTCGACTGGGCCGCGACACCCGCGACGATGCCGATGATGCCGGCCGAGGCCAGCATCGACGTGCCGACCGCCTTCATGCCGGGGAAGGTCATCAGCATCGCGCCCGCCGCCACCACCGCCACGACCGCGGTGACGATCCGCATGATCAGCGTGACCTGGGTGCGGACCCGCCGGACCCGCGCCGGGTCACGCGTCGAGGACGCGTAGCGGGCGTACGACGACTCCACGACGGCGGAGGCGATGCGTATCACCAGCCAGGCGCCGGCGCCTATCAGCACCAGCGACAGGACCTGGCCTATGCCGGCCCGGTGGTTCTGGACGATCGCCAGGGCGGTCTTCTCGTACGCCCCTCTCAGGACGGCGGCGAGGATCAGGACCTGGAGCGGCACACGGCAGCGGCGCAGCAGGCCCCACAGCGGGGTCTCGTGGTGACGGGCATCGGTCCGGCGCAGCAGAAGGTCGGCGGCCCAGCCGACGACCAGCGTGAGCACGACCGAGCCGCCGATGACGATCAACGGGCGCAGTACGTTCTCCATGACTCCGACGCTCAATGGGAGGATGGCGGGATGGACATCATGCTTTTCCACTCCGTCTACGGTCTGCGCCCGGCGGTGCACGCCGCGGCAGAGCGGCTGCGTGCCGCCGGGCACCAGGTGCACGTGCCCGACCTCTTCGAGGGCCAAACTGCCGAAACCGTGGAGCAGGGCATGGCGATCAAGGACGGCATCGGCCGGGACGAGCTCCTGCGCCGCGCCGTCCTCGCCGCCGCCCCGCACTCCGAGAACGGTCTCGTGTACGCCGGTTTCTCCTTCGGCGGTTCGGTCGCCCAGAACCTGGCGCTGGGCGACGAAAAGGCCCGTGGCCTGCTGCTTCTGCACGGAACGTCGGACATCGCCGAGGACGCGGCCGTGCACGACCTGCCCGTGCAGCTGCACGTCGCGGAGCCGGACCCCTTCGAGTCCGAGGACTGGCTGAACGCCTGGTACCTGCGGATGCGGCGGATCGGCGCGGACGTGGAGATCTACCGCTACCCCGGAGCCGGTCACGTCTTCACCGACCCGGACCTGCCGGACTACGACGCCGACGCGGCGGCGCAGACGTGGAAGGTCGCGGCCGGGTTCCTGGCGACGCTCTGATCCCCGGCGCCGCGCCGCTCCCTCGACGGGCCCTGGCCCACGGCGCTCCGGGCGGCACAGGCCCGGCGGCTCTACGGGCGCGTGCAGCGGCCGGTCGGGGCGCTCGCCGGCGGACGGCACAGGTGGTTCCCGTGGGCCGCGCTGTCGGCGACCCAGCGCCCGACGCACTGGCCGGGTGTCGTACGGCCGCGCGCGGCGCAGAAGGACAGCGCCGCGCGGCCGTCGGCGAAGGGCCCGGGGGCGTAGATCACCCAGTACCCCGGCCGGAACGAGCGGAAGTCGTCACTCCGCAGCACTTGAGCCTCGGGCACCTGCTGCCGGACCGCGGCGAGGCGGCGTTCGAGCGCGGCCCGGCCCGTGGTCAGCGGCTCGGAGTGGAGCTGCGCGACCCAGCTGTCCGCGACGGAGGGCCGCCCCGGCGAGGACGCGGTGGGCGGTACGGAGCCCGTGGGCGCAGCCGGTGACTTCGCCGTGCCCCGCGTCTCGCCGGTGGGCGCCCCGCCGACGCCCCTCGGGGTCTGCCCCTCTTCCTGCTGAAGTGTGGTGTACGCCACAACGCCCAACAGGGTCAGGGCGATCACCGCGGCGGCGGCCAGCGGCGCCCGGACCCGGCGCGCCCGCGCGGGAACCGTCGCGGCGGCGCCGTGCGGACCGGGGGAGGGCACGGCGTGCGGCGTCGCCGGTACGGGAGCGCGGGACCCGGGAGTCTCGGTCCGGGTCGGCGACGGAGGTACGGGAACGCCCGGCGGCGCCGGGGCGTGTCCTGCCTCGGCGGCGGCGAGCAGCGCGTCGAGCCGTTCGGCGGCCGGGCGCGCGGCGGCGTCCCGTACCAGCAGCTCGGTGAGCACCGGGCCGAGCGGCCCGGCCTGCCGGGGCGGCGGCACCGGGTCGTCGAGCACGGCGGCCAGCGTGGCGAGCGTGCTGCCGCGCCGCATCGGGCTCACGCCCTCGACGCAGACGTACAGCGTCATGCCGAGCGACCACAGGTCGGACGCCGGGACGTCGGCGCCGCCGCGGACGCGCTCGGGGGCCATGTACTCGGGCGAGCCGATCACCTCCCCGGTCATGGTCAGGGGAGTGGCGTCCTGGACGGCGGCGATGCCGAAGTCCGTGAGGACCGCGCGGCCGTCGGCCCGCAGCAGCACGTTGGCGGGCTTCACGTCCCGGTGGTGGATGCCGGCCGCGTGGGCGGCGCGCAGCGCGGCGAGGATCTCGCGGCCGGTGCGCGCCGCCTCCCGGGGCGGCAGGGGGCCTTCCTCCAGGCGGTGCTGGAGCGTACGGCCCGGCAGGAGTTCCATCACGAGCCAGGGGTGCGGCTCTTCGTCGATGATGTGATGGATCGTCACCACGTGGGGGTGGCTGATCCTGGCCAGCGCACGGGCCTCGCGCAGTACCCGCTCCCGCAGGATGCGCGAGGCCTCGGCGCCGCCGGCCGGCTGCGGGCCGTGGGACCGGACCTCCTTCAGGGCGACCTCGCGGTGCAGGGCGGTGTCGCGGGCGCGCCACACCGTGCCCATGCCCCCGCTGCCGAGCCGCTCCAGCAGCTCGAAACGCCCGTCGACGATGTCCCCGATGTCCCCCGGCCCGTTCATGGCGTCAGGGTAGAGGACCCCGTGGTCAGCCCGCGCGGTAGGCGGTCCAGCTGTCCGTCATCCGCGTGACCTGGCCCGCGGTGAACTGGTACATGCAGTTGTCGTACGTGTAGTCCATGAAGTTGTGGACCGGGTCGACGCCGGGCTTGCTGGCGCAGGAGTCACGGCCCGTCGGGCACTGGTACGCGGCGCTCTTCTCGGCCGGGGTGTCGGTGACGTAGTCGCCGTTTCCGTTGCAGCCGCCCTGGAACGTGTGGTAGAGGCCCAGCCAGTGGCCGACCTCGTGGGTGGCGGTGTCACCCTCGTTGTAGTTGGCGGAACTGCCGCCGGGGAGCGACTTGTCGAGGACGACGACGCCGTCCATGCTCGGGTTCGAGTTGTACGAGCTCGGGAAGGTCGCCCAGCCGAGCAGGCCGCCGCTGAGGTTGGCGGTGTAGAAGTTCAGCGCGCCGGCGCCGCCCTTGCGCAGGGTCGACTTCATCTGCTTCTCGGCGGTCGAGCCGGACGCCAGGTTGTACCAGGAGGCGTTGTCCGTGTAGTCCGTACCGGCCAGCGTGAACTGGAAGTTCGAGTTGACGTTGCCGGTGCCCTGGCCGCCGAAGGCCGAGTTGAGGACCGCCATCTGGTTGTTGATGTCGGTCGCCGAGAGCTTGCCGGTGGTCCCGCTGTGCACGACGTGGAAGTACACGGGAATGGTGGTCACGGCGGAGGCGGAGAAGCCCCGGGCCGCGCCGCCCGACGTGCGCAGCTTGTCGAGTCTCTTGCGCAGGTCCGCGTCCATGGCCTGGGCCTTGGCGGCGGTCACCTCGTTGGGCTCGTGGGCGTGCTGGTCGCCCGAGGGCCGCGCCTCGCGGGCGGCGCTCACGCTGGTCTCCTCGGCGCACTTGTCGGCGGGCGCCTTGGCGACGGCGACCCCGGCGGGGGCGGAGAGGGTGGAGAGGGCCAGGGTTCCGGCCATCACCGCCGTACCGATGAACCGCTTGCGCAGAAGGGGGGATATACGGGCAAGAGCACGCACGTTGACTCCTCGCGGGGGTGGACGAGGGTGGGTTTTCCTCGCCGCTGCCCGGAGGTTATGTGTGCATGTCAGAAGTTGCAGAGAAGCGATCAAGCCCAATCAATCCGTGAACCAATTGGGGCATCGGGAAGAAAACTTTCGGCCTGGTCCGGACTTTGAGATGCGCGGGTAAGCCGTGGGGCTACCGAGGCGGGCGGTGTGTCCGTATTCGGATGGCGAATTAACACCACCCGCCTCCTGGCGTGATCTACCCGTAACAGGCTGCGTGATGGCCGAAAATCGACTGTCAGCGCACCGGCTGGTTCACCCGCTCGACCTTCTGCGTTCCGCTGAGCGTGCGGTACGAGCGCGTCCACCGCGAAGTGGCGTCCTGCCGCGTCTTGTCGGAGACGACGTAGTAGTCCATCTGCGAGCGCTCGCTCGTGACGTCGAGGACGCCGTACCCGTGGGAGTCCATGTCCACCCACTTCACATGGCGGTTGGCGGCCCTGACGGCCGTCGATGCGACCAGCGAGACGGTCTGCGGGGCGACGTGCAGGATGTCGTCCAGGTTGTCGGAGGACACCGACGTGACGACGAACTCGGTCGCCGCCGAGGCCGACAGCGGGTACGTCGCGGCCTTGACGGGCACGTCGTTGGCCCATGCCATGTGGATGTCGCCGGTCAGGAAGACGGTGTTGCGGATCGCCCGGTCCCTGAGGTGGGCGATCAGCTCCTTGCGGTCGTCGGTGTAGCCGTCCCACTGGTCCACGTTGACCGCCAGGCCCTCCTTGGGCAGCCCCATCAACTCGGCCAGCGGCTCCAGCAGATGGGCCGGTACGGATCCGAACGCCACCGGCGAGATCATCACCGACGTGCCGACCAGCTTCCAGACGGCGTCCGAGGAGGCGAGGCCCGACTTGAGCCAGTCCAGCTGGGCCCGGCCGGTGAGCGTGCGCTCCGGGTCGTCCACCGAGCCGCTGCCGGTCTTCGCCTGCTGGGAGCGGAAGGATCTGAGGTCCAGGAGGTGCAGATCGGCCAGCTTGCCGAAGCGCAGGCGGCGGTAGACGGTGCCCTCGGTCGAGGCGCGGACCGGCATCCACTCGAAGTACGCCTGCTTCGCGGCGGCCACCCGCGCGGCCCACTCGCCCTCGGCGCCCGGCGTGTGGTTCTCGGCGCCGCCGGACCAGGCGTCGTTGGCCATCTCGTGGTCGTCCCAGATCGCGACGACCGGGTGCGCGGCGTGCAGGGCCTGGAGGTCGGCGTCCGTCTTGTACTTGCCGTGGCGCGTGCGGTAGTCCGCGAGCGTGACGATCTCGTGCGCCGGCTCGTGCTGCCGTACGACGTAGGGGGCTGTGGGGTAGCCGCCGGTCGCGTACTCGTACAGGTAGTCGCCCAGGTGCAGCACCGCGTCGAGGTCGGTGCGGGCGGCGAGGTGCCGGTACGCCGAGAACCAGCCCGACTCCCAGTTGGCGCAGGAGACGACTCCGAAGCGCACCCCGGGCGTGGCGGCGTCGGCGGCGGGGGCGGTGCGGGTGCGGGCGACGGGGGACACCGCGTCGCCCACGGTGAAGCGGAAGTAGTAGGTGGTCGCCTCGGCGAGACCCCGCACGTCGACCTTGACGGTGTGGTCGGTCGCGGCCCGCGCCGTCGTGGCGCCCCGGGCGACGGTCTTGGAGAACGCCTTGTCCTCGGCCACCTCCCAGGCCACCGTCACGTCGGGCCCCTTGCCGGAACCGGGGACGGCGTCGGGGGCGGGGGTTATTCGGGTCCACAGCAGGACGCCGTCGGGCAGCGGGTCCCCGGAGGCGACTCCGTGGAGGAAGGCGGGCGCCGGTGCGGCGGTGGCCGCGACGGCGGTGCTCGGGCCGGCAGCGGCGACGACGGGAACGGAAACAGCGGTGGCGGCAGCGGCCTTGACGACCGTGCGGCGGCTGGGGGATGAAGTGAATCGACTGGTCACGGCCGTACATTACTGATCAGTACGGCCCAAGGGCGGGCAAACGCCGAAACGTTCGCCCGCCCTTGGGTGAAGTGCCGTGTGTGGGTTACCCCTTGAGCGCCTTGTCGATCGCGCTCTTGAACTCCTCGGCCGTCATCGGCGGGTTCTTGCCGTCCGAACCGGTGACGGCCCTGCCGTCCATCCGCAAGGCCGGAGTGCCCTTCACGCCGCTCTCGTCGAAGACCGCCGACATCTTCAGCGCCCACGCGTCGAAGGTGCCGTCCTGCACGTTCTTCCGGAACTTCTCGTTGCCCTTGAGCGCGTCCACCTCGTCCGCCACGTCGAGCAGGTAGTCGTCGTCGGCGAACTTGTCGTCCTGCTCCGCCGGGTGGTTCTTCTGCGCGTACAGCGCGCCCTTGTACTCCAGGAACGCCTCGGGGCCGACGTCGAGCGCGGCGCCCAGCGCGCTCAGCGCGTTCCGCGAGCCCTCGCCGGGGATGGTCCTGTCGATGAAGGTGGCGCCGATGTACTTGAGCCGGTACTTGCCGGCGTCGACGTCCTTCTTGATCGTCTCGCCGTTCGCCTGCTCGAAGGTGGCGCAGACGGGGCAGCGCGAGTCCTCGTACAGCTCCAGCGTCTTCTTCGCGTCCTTCTTGCCGACGACGACCGTCGTGCCGTTCTCGCCCTCGCTGTTGGCGGGGGTGACGACCTTCTTCTCGTTCTTGGCGGCCTCCCAGGCGGAGGGCTGGTTGGCCTGCATGACGCCGTAGCCGACGCCGCCGGCGACGGCGAGGACGCCGACGACGGACAGGGCGACGATCACCTGGCGGCGGGTCCTGTCCTTCTTGGCCTGGCGTTCGCGCTCGACGCGCAGCCGCTCGCGGGCGGCTGCCTTGTTGGCCTGGTTGTTGCGTGCGCTCATGGCGGTGTTCTCCGTACGGGAAGTGAGAGTGAGGGGTGAGGGCCGGGCTCAGGCGAATGCGAGTGCCGGGCGCGGCGGGCCCCTGCGTCCTACGGAGTGCACGAACAGGCGGCCCGGAGCGGGGGTGCGGACCCGGTGGGCGGGCCGCGCCGCCGGGCGTACGGGCGGGCGGGCCGCGCCGGCCACGGCGACGGCGATCAGCAGCGGCCGGAAGGTGGACACGGCCACGCCGCGCAGCAGACCCGCCAGCGCCGCCTCACCGCGCCGCAGCCAGGCGGCGGCGAGCAGACCCACCGCGACGTGCGCGGCGAGCAGCATCCAGGGCAGCGCGGGATCGGGGGAGCCGAGGAGGGCCGCGACGCTCCCCTCCGGGCCGGCGGCCGCCACGAGCGGAGCGCCGAGGCCGCCGTCGGCCCCGGTCCCGCCGCACAGCACGTCGAACCCGACCGAGCGCAGGGAGCCCGCCACTGGACCGCCCGCGGCTCCGTAACACAGGTGCTGTCCGGTGGTGAAGACGGTGTCGGCCGCCAGCTCCAGCGGTACCAGCAGGCCGGCGATCGCGCCGAAGCCGCGCTCGCGCCCCGCCAGGGCGTAGGCGACGGCGAACACGGCGGCGGCGATTCCCGCCACCGGGGTCAGCGGCAGCGGCGCCCGCGAGAGCAGGACGTGGGAAGCGGCGGAGAGGGTGACGACGAGCGCGGTGAACACCGCCGCGCGCACCACCCTCAGCTGCGTCCCCGAAACGTCCATGGAACGTGAGTTTGCCACGGCCGCCTGTAAGGGAGTCCTAAAGCCGTGGCGGACCGGCCGCTCAGAGGCCGGGGATCCGGCCGTTCCTGAACAGGTCGACGAAGATCTGGTGGTCGGCGCGCGCCCGCGCCCC
The DNA here is from genome assembly GCF_053610585.1 of Streptomyces sp. NPDC054887. NCBI lineage: Bacteria > Bacillati > Actinomycetota > Actinomycetes > Kitasatosporales > Streptomycetaceae > Streptomyces > Streptomyces sp. NPDC054887. The sequence continues at coordinate 42,124 of NZ_JBSGYQ010000024.1, forward strand.
GTACGTGTGCGCGAAGTCCACCAGCAGGTCCCCGAAGCTCTCCTCGTCGCCCGCGATCGCCGCGTCGATCGCCCGTTCCGTGGAGAACGGCACCAGCGAGTGACCGCTCTCGTCGTCCGCCGCCGAGTGCATCGTGGCCGTCGCCCGGCCGAGGTCGGCGACGACCGCGGCGATCTCGTCCAGGTCGTCGATGTCCGACCAGTCCAGGTCCACGGCGTACGGCGAGACCTCCGCGACCAGCTGCCCGGTCCCGTCCAGCTCCGTCCAGCCGAGCCACGGGTCCGCGTGCGCCTGGAGCGCGCGCTGCGAGATCACCGTGCGGTGGCCCTCGTGCTGGAAGTAGTCGCGGACCGCGCCGTCCGTGATGTGCCGGGACACCGCCGGGGTCTGCGCCTGTTTCATGTAGATGACGACGTCGTTCTCCAGGGCGTCGCTGTTGCCTTCGAGCAGGATGTTGTACGACGGCAGGCCGGCCGATCCGATGCCGATGCCGCGCCGCCCGACGACGTCCTTCACCCGGTAGGAGTCCGGGCGGGTCAGGCTGGCCTCCGGGAGGGTCTCCAGATAGCCGTCGAAGGCCGCCAGCACCTTGTACCGGGTGGCGGCGTCGAGGTCGATGGAGCCGCCGCCCGCGGCGAAGCGGCGTTCGAAGTCGCGGATCTCGGTCATCGAGTCGAGCAGCCCGAAGCGCGTCAGCGAGCGGGCGGAGCGCAGCGCGCCGAGCAGCGGGCCCTCGGCCGTGTCGAGCGTGAAGGGCGGCACCTCGTCGTTCTTGGCGCCGGTGGCGAGCGACCGGATCCGCTCGCGGTAGGCGGTGGCGTACGTCAGCACCAGCTCGGTGATCTGCTCGTCGCTCAGCGCCTTCGTGTAGCCGATCAGGGCCACGGAGGCGGCGAAGCGCTTGAGGTCCCAGGTGAAGGGCCCGACGTACGCCTCGTCGAAGTCGTTGACGTTGAAGATCAGCCGGCCCTGGGAGTCCATGTAGGTGCCGAAGTTCTCGGCGTGCAGGTCGCCGTGGATCCACACCCGTCCGGTCCGCTCGTCCAGGTACGGGCCGCCGTGCTGCTCGCGCTCCAGGTCGGCGTAGAACAGGCAGGCCGTGCCCCGGTAGAAGGCGAACGCGGAGGCGGCCATCTTGCGGAACTTCACCCGGAAGGCGGCCGGGTCCGCGGCCAGCAGCGTGCCGAACGCGGTGTCGAAGACGGCGAGGATCTGCTCGCCGCGCTGCGCGGCGTCTGTCTGCTGGACCGACATCGCCGGTTGCCTCCTGGTGCATGACGTCTTTGACAAAATGGACAGGGCGTTCCCCGTCTCCAACGCCCGACCGTACTCGTGAGTGCCCCTGCGCTGTCAGTCGGCCGACGTAGACTTCCGAGCTGTCCACCCAACCCGTCACCGACCGTTTCGCCGGAGGCCTTCGCCGTGACCAAGCCGCCCTTCACGCACCTACACGTACACACCCAGTACTCGCTGCTGGACGGTGCCGCGCGGCTCAAGGACATGTTCGACGCCTGCAACGAGATGGGCATGTCGCACATCGCGATGACCGACCACGGCAACCTGCACGGGGCGTACGACTTCTTCCACTCGGCGAAGAAGGCCGGTGTGACGCCGATCATCGGCATCGAGGCGTACGTGGCCCCCGAGTCGCGGCGCAACAAGCGCCGCATCCAGTGGGGCCAGCCGCACCAGAAGCGCGACGACGTGTCCGGTTCCGGCGGTTACACGCACAAGACGATCTGGGCGGCGAACAGGACCGGTCTGCACAACCTCTTCCGGCTGTCCTCCGACGCGTACGCCGAGGGCTGGCTGACGAAGTGGCCGCGCATGGACAAGGAGACCATCTCCCAGTGGTCGGAGGGCCTGATCGCCTCCACCGGGTGCCCGTCCGGCGAGGTGCAGACGCGGCTGCGGCTCGGCCAGTTCGACGAGGCCGTCCAGGCCGCGTCCGACTACAAGGACATCTTCGGCGAGGGCCGGTACTTCCTGGAGCTGATGGACCACGGCATCGAGATCGAGCGCCGGGTCCGCGACGGGCTGCTCGAAATCGGCAAGAAGCTGAACATCCCGCCGCTCGTCACCAACGACTCGCACTACACCTACTCCCACGAGGCGGGGGCGCACGACGCCCTGCTGTGCATCCAGACCGGCAAGAACCTCTCCGACCCCGACCGCTTCCGCTTCGACGGCACCGGCTACTACCTGAAGTCGACCGAGGAGATGTACGCCGTCGACTCCTCCGACGCCTGGCAGGAGGGCTGCGCCAACACGCTCCTGGTCGCGCAGCAGATCGACACGGAGGGCTGGTTCAAGGAGCGGAACCTGATGCCCAAGTTCGATGTGCCCGAGGGGTACACCGAGGTGACGTGGTTCCGCGAGGAGACCATGCGCGGCATGGCCCGCCGCTTCCCGAACGGCATCCCGGAAGACCGGCTCAAGCAGGTCGAGTACGAGATGAAGATCATCATCGACATGGGCTTCCCGGGGTACTTCCTCGTGGTCGCCGACTTCATCATGTGGGCCAAGAACAACGGCATCGCGGTCGGCCCCGGCCGGGGCTCGGCGGCCGGTTCGATCGTCGCGTACGCCATGGGCATCACCGACCTCGACCCGATCGAGCACGGCCTGATCTTCGAGCGGTTCCTCAACCCCGAGCGCATCTCCATGCCCGACGTCGACATCGACTTCGACGAGCGCAGGCGCGGTGAGGTGATCAGGTACGTCACCGAGAAGTACGGCGCCGACAAGGTCGCCATGATCGGCACGTACGGCAAGATCAAGGCCAAGAACGCGATCAAGGACTCCGCGCGCGTCCTCGGCTACCCGTACGCGATGGGCGACCGGCTCACCAAGGCCATGCCCGCCGACGTGCTCGGCAAGGGCATCGACCTCAACGGCATCACCGACCCCAAGCACCCGCGCTACAGCGAGGCGGGCGAGATCCGGGCGATGTACGAGAACGAACCGGACGTGAAGAAGGTCATCGACACCGCCAAGGGCGTCGAGGGCCTGGTCCGGCAGATGGGCGTGCACGCGGCCGGCGTGATCATGTCCAGCGAGACGATCACCGACCACGTGCCCGTCTGGGTGCGCCACACCGACGGCGTGACCATCACGCAGTGGGACTACCCGAGCTGCGAGTCGCTCGGCCTGCTGAAGATGGACTTCCTCGGCCTGCGCAACCTCACGATCATGGACGACGCCGTCAAGATGGTGAAGTCCAACAAGGGCATCGACCTGGAGCTGCTCAGCCTCCCGCTCGACGACCCGGCGACGTACGAACTGCTCTGCCGCGGTGACACGCTCGGCGTCTTCCAGTTCGACGGCGGGCCGATGCGGTCGCTGCTGCGGCTGATGAAGCCCGACAACTTCGAGGACATCTCCGCCGTCTCGGCCCTGTACCGGCCGGGCCCGATGGGCATGAACTCGCACACGAACTACGCGCTGCGCAAGAACGGCCAGCAGGAGATCACGCCGATCCACCCGGAGCTGGAGGAGCCCCTCAAGGAGGTCCTCGGCCTGACGTACGGCCTGATCGTGTACCAGGAGCAGGTGCAGAAGGCCGCCCAGATCATCGCGGGCTACTCGCTCGGCGAGGCCGACATCCTGCGCCGCGTCATGGGCAAGAAGAAGCCCGACGAGCTCCAGAAGAACTTCGTGCTCTTCCAGGCGGGCGCGAAGAAGAAGGGCTACTCCGACGCGGCGATCCAGGCGCTGTGGGACGTGCTGGTCCCCTTCGCCGGATACGCGTTCAACAAGGCGCACTCCTCGGCCTACGGGCTGGTCACCTACTGGACGGCGTACCTCAAGGCGAACCATCCCGCCGAGTACATGGCGGCGCTGCTCACCTCGGTCAAGGACGACAAGGACAAGTCGGCCGTCTACCTGAACGAGTGCCGGCGCATGGGCATCAAGGTGCTCCCGCCGAACGTGAACGAGTCCGAGTCGAACTTCGCCGCGCAGGGCGACGACGTGATCCTCTTCGGCCTGACCGCCATCCGCAACGTCGGCCAGAACGTCGTGGACTCGATCATCCGGTGCCGCAAGGCCAAGGGGAAGTACAGCTCCTTCCCCGACTTCCTCGACAAGGTCGAGGCGGTCGTCTGCAACAAGAGGACCGTCGAGTCGCTCATCAAGGCCGGCGCCTTCGACGAGATGGGTCACACCCGCAAGGGCCTGGTGGCACACCACGAGCCGATGATCGACAACGTGGTGCAGGTCAAGCGCAAGGAGGCGGAGGGGCAGTTCGACCTCTTCGGCGGCATGGGCGAGGAGGAGAGCGACGAGCCGGGCTTCGGACTCGACGTCGAGTTCTCCGACGTCGAGTGGGAGAAGTCGTACCTGCTCGCGCAGGAGCGCGAGATGCTCGGCCTGTACGTCTCCGACCACCCGCTCTTCGGTCTTGAGCACGTCCTGAGCGACAAGGCCGACGCCGCCATCTCCCAGCTCACCGGCGGCGAGCACTCCGACGGGGCGATCGTCACCGTCGGCGGCATCATCTCCGGCCTCCAGCGCAAGATGACGAAGCAGGGCAACGCCTGGGCGATCGCGACGGTCGAGGACCTGGCCGGCTCCATCGAGTGCATGTTCTTCCCGGCGACGTACCAGCTCGTCTCGACCCAGCTCGTCGAGGACACGGTGGTGTTCGTCAAGGGCCGCCTCGACAAGCGCGAGGACGTCCCGCGGCTCGTCGCGATGGAGCTGATGGTCCCGGACGTGTCGTCCGCCGGCACCAACGCGCCGGTCGTTCTGACGATCCCGACGGTGAAGGTGACGCCGCCGATGGTCACCAAGCTCGGCGAGATCCTCAAGCACCACCGGGGGAACACTGAGGTGCGGATCAAGCTCCAGGGGGCGCGCAAGACGACGGTGCTGCGGCTCGACCGGCACCGCGTGCAGCCGGACCCCGCGCTCTTCGGCGACCTGAAGGTGCTGCTCGGCCCGTCCTGCCTGGCCGGCTGAGCACCGGATCACCGAGAAGGGGCGCTCCCGTCGTGACGGGGGCGCCCCTTCTTCCTTGCGTACTCAAACAACAGCGTGATCACTCGCCGTGATCAGTTGTGGCCGAAGCGCCGCTGGTGCTTGCGGGCCACGTCGGCGGGGCTTCCCTGGGCGTGCGTCTGCGGCTGGGAGTGGGAACCGAAGGCGCTGTCCTTGGTCTGGTCGGCTCCACGCGCCACCGAGGCCGCACGGTCCTGTGGACCGCCCTGCTTGCGATTCTTGTTCTTGGCCATGGTGATGCCTCCTGTGGGGGTCTGGGGGCCAGGGCCGGGACCAGGTTCACACAGAGCGACATAGCTCGCATTTTGGATCATTACCGTGCGTAATTGGGGCTGTCCCGCGGCAACTTCGCCATCCGCCACGCCGATGATCGAGTTCCGGCCGTTAACCCTCACGCAGTCGGGCAGACTCGAAGGAAGCCCGAAGCACTCCCCGTTTCCCGAGCATTTCCCGAAGCACCTTCCGATCCCGAGGTTCCCGAAAGAGGGTGGAACGCCGTGGACCGCTGCGTCGTCCTGGTGGACGCCGGCTACTTGCTGGGCGCCGCCGCGAGCCTGCTCGCCGGAGAACCGGCCCGCTCCCGCATCACCGTGGATCACGCGGCTCTCATCCAGGGCCTGCGAGAACGGGCCGAGGCGGATACGGAACAGCCGCTGCTGCGCATCTACTGGTTCGACGGCGCCCCCGACCGCGTTCCGCAGCCCGAGCACCGGCGGCTGCGGGTCATGCCGCGCGTGACGGTCAGGCTCGGCGCCCTGACCCGCAGCGACGGGCGGTGGGCGCAGAAGGGCGTCGACGCGGCGATGCACGCGGAGCTGACCGAGCTGGCCAGAAATCGCGCATGTTCGGACATCGTGCTGGTGACCGGGGACGGGGATCTGCTACCGGGGCTGATGTCCGCCAAGGAACACGGGGTGGCGGTGCACCTGTGGGCGGTGCAGGCCGCCGACGGGGACTACAACCAGTCCGAGGACCTGGTCGCCGAGGCCGACGAGCGCCGCGTCCTCGACCGGGCCTGGATCACCAAGGCCGTACGGGCCAAGGACCTCACCGGCATCTGCGCGCCGCCGCCGGTGCCCCGGCCGGAGATCGCCGCGATCCTCTCGGCCCCGCTGCCGGAATCGGCGCTCGCCGCCTCCGCGGAGCGCGCCGAACGCGCCGAACGGGCGGCGCGGGACCGGACGCACCACACCGAGGCGGACGCCGCGGGAGCGCCCGTACGCAACGGCTCCCCGGGCGCGCCGGACGCCCCCGCACCGGATCCCGCGCCCGTCACCGCCGCGAACGGCTCCGCGGAGGCGCACCCGGGGCACGCCACCCGCGGCGTGCCCACCCCCAAGGACCTCGCCGGCCTGCGCGGGCCCGGCGCCCAGCCGGCCCAGCACCCCCATGCCAACGGGACCGCGCAGCCGGCGCCCGGCGCCGCCGCCGGTGTGACCCTGCGGTGGTCGTCCGACAAGGGCTGGGCCGAGCGGGCCGGCAACGGGGGCCAGCTCGGCGAGCCGCCCGAGACCGCCTCGCTGCCGACGCTGGCGCAGCTCACCAGCGCCGAGCAGCGCTGGGCGGACCGCGAGGAGGACATCACCACGGTCGGCGGCGACCCCTTCGAGGTCGGCCAGGTCTTCGCCCGCCGGTGGATGGAGCGGCTGCCCGACCCCGGCCACACCCAGAAACTGTCGACGATGTACCCGAGGATCCCGCACCGGATCGACGGCGAACTGCTGCGCTACGCCGCGAGATTCGGCCTGCTCGCCCACAAGGACGACCAGATCGACGAACACGACCGGTACGCCATCAGGGCGGGCTTCTGGCGCGAGATCGACGTACGGGCGGCGGCCGAGCACGTGCCCGCGGGGGAGTAGCGGCAGGAGCGGGGGGATGCCAGGGGGATCCCCCGGTTTCGAGGTCCGACGCCGCCCCGGGGGCGGCGCCCGGCCCGGAACCCCGTAGGCTCGTTCCTCGTGAATACGGGCACAGCACAGGGGCGACGCGGCACGGGAGTCGTGTGTGCCGTGCGGGACCTGGTCAAGACGTATCCCGCCGCCCGCGGCCGGCGCGGCGCACCCGCGACGCCGGCCGTGCGCGCGACCGACGGGATCTCCCTCGACGTACACCGGGGCGAGATCTTCGGGCTGCTCGGCCCCAACGGCGCGGGGAAGTCGACTCTCGTCCGGCAGCTCACCGGGCTGATGCGCCCGGACTCCGGCGGCGTCGAGCTGCTCGGACACGACCTCGTCCGGCATCCGGAGCGCGCCTCGCGGCTCGTCGCGTACCTCGGACAGGAATCGACCGCGCTGGACGAGCTGACCGTGTCGCTCGCCGCCGAGACCACCGGACGCCTGCGCGGGCTCACCGCGAAGGCGGCGCGGGCCGAGCGGGACGACGTGATCGAAGAGCTCGGGCTCGGTGGCATCGCCGGGCGCCCGCTCAAGAAACTCTCCGGCGGACAGCGGCGGCTCGCCTGCTTCGCCGCCGTGCTGGTGGGCGAACGGCCCGTACTCGTCCTGGACGAACCGACGACCGGCATGGACCCCGTCGCGCGCCGCGCGGTGTGGACCGCCGTCGACCGGCGGCGCGCGGAGAACGGCGCCACCGTGCTGCTCGTCACGCACAACGTCATCGAGGCCGAGACGGTGCTCGACCGCGTAGCGGTGCTGGAGAGCGGCCGGGTGATCGCGTGCGACAGCCCGGCCGGTCTCAAGTCGCGGGTCGCCGGCGAGGTGCGGCTCGACCTGGTGTGGCGGGAGCGGGCGCCGCTCGACGTGCCCGAGGTCGCCGCGCTGCGGGAGTCCGCGCAGGAGTCCGGCCGGCGCTGGGTACTGCGGCTCACCCCCGACGAGGCGCGCGCGGCCGTGGCCGCCGTCACCGGGGGCAAGGCGTTCTCCGCGCTCGACGACTTCACCCTCGCGACGCCGAGCCTGGAAGACGTCTACCTGGCGCTCGGCGGAAGCACGAACGGTACGAAGGGGCTGGTCAAAGCGTGAGTGTCGTGCCTGCGGAGGCCGAGACGGGCTCCATGCGGATCCGGACCGCGAGGGACGCGGACAGGGAAGCCGGTGCGTCCGGCGAGGCGCCCGCGCCACTCGCTCCCCGGGCGCGCCTGCTGCCGTCGCTGGCCGCCGTCTACCGGGCCCAGCTGTCCCGGGCGCGGGTGGCCCGTATCCCGCTGCTCTTCGTGGCGACGTTCCAGTCCGTCGGGATCATGGTCCTGATGCGCGGGGTCGTCGACGGGGGCGACGAGGCGCGGGCCGTCGTCGCCGGGTCGAGCGTGCTCGTCGTGGCCTTCGTCGCGCTCAACCTGCTGGCCCAGTACTTCGGGCAGCTGCGCGCCAGCGGCGGCCTCGACCACTACGCCACACTGCCTGTGCCGCCCGCGGCGGTGGTCCTGGGGGCGGCGGGCGCGTACGCCTCCTTCACCGTGCCGGGCACCTTCGTCACGGCCGTCGTCGGGTGCGTGCTGTTCCAGCTGCCGCTCACCCACCTGTGGGTGCTGGTCGCCGTCGTCCCGCTCGCCGGGGCGGCGCTCGCCGGGCTCGGCGCGGCGCTCGGGCTGCTCGCGCCGCGCCAGGAACTCGCGACGCTGCTCGGACAGCTCGGCATGTCGGCGGCGCTGCTGCTCGGGGTGCTGCCCGCCGAGCGGCTGCCGGTGCCGATCGCGTACGCCCGGGACCTGCTGCCCTCGACGTACGGCGTCGAGGCGTTCGCCAGGACCTTCGACACGCGTCCGGACTGGGCGTCGGTTCTCCTGGACCTGGCCGTGTGCGCGGTCGTGGGCGTCGTCTCGCTGGCGGTCGCCACCTGGGCGTACCGCCGGGCCGCGGTCCGCTAGCCCGCCGCGCCGGTCCGGTGCGGCGCGGGCCGGGCCCGCCTGGCACGATGGCAGGGTGACCGCTCCTCTGACGCCGCCTCACCACCAGCCGCCGAACGACCCCTGGCAGAAGTCCGAAGCCGGGCCCGCTCCGCAGCCCCCGAACCCGCCCCACGCCGGTCCCGGCGCCGATCACCTCGCGGCCGGCGCGCAGGACGAGAGCCCCAGCTCCTCCGCCGATGTGCTCAGGGCCGCCGTGGTGGTCGTGGCGCTGACGGTCCTCGGCGTCGGGCTCGGGCTGCTGTGGCTGTGGCTGGCGCCGCGCGTGCCGCTGGTCTCCACCGACAAGGCCGTCTTCCTCAAGAACACCGAGAGCGAGGAGGCGATCGGTGCGGACGGCACGTTCGTGCTGCTCGCGCTGGGGTTCGGCGCGCTCTGCGCGGCCCTCGTCTTCTGGTTCAACCGGCGCGGGGGCGTCCCGATCGTCGTGGCGCTGGCCCTCGGCGGGCTCCTCGGCTCCCTGCTGGCCTGGGGCACCGGCGTGTGGCTCGGCCCGACGGACGACGTCGTCGCGCGCGCCCGCGAGGTCGGCCAGGGCGTGCCGTTCGACGCGCCGCTCAAACTGGGGGCCAAGGGGGCGCTCCTCGCCTGGCCGATGGCCGCGCTCCTCGTTCACCTGGGGCTGACGGCGCTGTTCGGGCCGCGTGATCCGGAGCCCGAGTGGGGAGCGCCGTACGGCGAACCCGCGCCGGCCCCCGCTCCGGGGGACAACACACCGAGCTGACGCGGGCGCCGGCGGTCAGTACGCGGAAGGGGGAGGCCGGGGCCGAAGCCGGGCCGGCGTCGGCTCGCCCCGGCCGTACGCCGGTGAACGCCTTCCGCCGGCCGGTCAGCCGCGCCCGATCGGGGCGATCACCGCGTCCGTCAGCGCCGCCAGGTCGGCCGGCGAGAGCTCGACCTCCAGGCCGCGCCGCCCCGCGGAGACGCACACCGTCTCGTGCGACGACGCCGAGGAGTCCAGGACCGTCGGCAGCTTCTTGCGCTGGCCGAGCGGCGAGATGCCGCCCCGTACGTAGCCCGTGGTGCGCTCGGCAGCCACCGGGTCCGCCATCGCCGCGCGCTTTCCGCCGACCGCCGCCGCCAGTGCCTTGAGGTCCAGCGAACCCGCCACCGGCACGACCGCCACCGTCAGCGCGCCGTCGATGTCCGCCACCAGGGTCTTGAAGACGCGGTCCGGCGTGACGCCCAGCGCCTGCGCCGCCTCCTCGCCGTACGAGGGGGACGCCGGGTCGTGCTCGTACGCGCGCAGGACGTACGCCGTGCCCGCCTCGGTCAGGGCGACCGTCGCGGGGGTTCCGCCGGCCTGTCGCTTCTTCTTCGCCACGGGTGGCTCCGCCTCCGGTCAGTTGGGGCTGGTGGGCGTCCGCGTCAGTTCGACGGCGGGCAGCGAGGGGAGGTGGCGGATCACCGCGGTCTCCGAGCGCAGCAGCTTCAGCTCTTCGCGCAGGCGGGTCGCGGTGTCGGGCGCCTGGAGCAGGCGCTGCTTCGCCGGGACGTCGAGCACCGTGGCGGCGGCCACCAGGTACGAGACCACCGACGGCTCGTCCGGCAGCTCCGCGCCCGTGGTCAGAGAGCGCTCCCGCGCGCCCGCCAGCCGCTTCTGGTAGCTGCGGAACGCCCGCAGCACCCCCTCGGCCAGCGCGCCCGCGTCGTCGCCCGGCTCCTCGGGCAGCTCCTCCACCTCGGCGGTGAGGTAGGGGCCGCTCGCGTCGACGGACAGGATGCGCACGCGGGTCGTCCCGGTGGCCAGTACCTCGAAGCTCCCGTCCTCCCGCTCCCGGATCGTCGCCGCGTCCGCGACGCAGCCCACCCGGTGGAACGCCTGGATCGGGTCCGGGCCGAAGCCCGCCGCGGGGCCCCGCTCGGTCAGGGTCGTGGCGTCCGGCATGCCGGGCGCGGTGGCGGCGACCTCGCGTCCGTCGCGGATGGCGACGACCGCGAAGCGGCGCGGCTCGTCCTCGTCCTTGTCCGGGGAGGACGCGGAGGAATCGAGCGGTGCGGAGCCGCCGGAGTCCGCGCCCTTCGACAGGTCGCGCATCATGGCGCGATAACGCTCCTCGAAGATGTTCAGCGGCAGCACCAGGCCGGGGAACAGCACCGAGTTCAGCGGGAAGAGGGGAAGGCGAGCGGTGGTCACAGCGCTCAAGCGTAATGGCCGCCGGAACGGGCCCTGCGGGCCGTCCCGCGCGAAGGCCGCAGAGGAGTCGTCGCGGCGACCTGGATCCGCACGGTGTCCCGCAGCTCCAGGAACCGGCCCAGTACGTCGTCGCTCAGGTACGCCCAGGGGAACGAGGTCGCGTACGGGCCGATCAGCCGGAACTGTTCGAGCGCCTCGGCCCACCGGCCCCGGGTGACCAGGACGTACGCCAGCAGGTTGCGGACCTCGGCCGGCCACGGGTCGCCGGCCGCGTACTCGGCGGACAGCGCGATGGCCAGGTCGGCCGCCGCGTCGACGCGCTCCGGCCCGATCACCAGGGGCCCGGCCGCCGCGGCGGGGCCCGTCCCGGCGCCGTCACCGCTGAGCAGGTGGGCGAAGGCCGCCCGTACGGGCAGCGCCTGCACCAGTGAGCCCGGCAGGGCGTCCTCGGCCGCCTGCTCGGCGAAGTCGAAGCACTCGCGGTGCGAGCCGTACCACTGGGCGGACAGGTAGAGCAGTGCCGAGACATGGCACCCGTAGTGGTGCGAGGAGCGGCCCACGGCCTCGCCCCACAGCTCCTCGAACGCCGAATGCGCGGCATGCGTGCCGCGCGCGTGGTCGAGGGCGATGCGCCACGGCACCGGATCGCGCGGCGCGGCGTCCGCCGCCGCCTCGATCAGCGGGCCGACGTCGCGCAGCCGCTCCGCGCGCGCGGGCGACTCCCACGCCCTGCGCACCGCGAGTTCCGCCTTCACGAGCAGGGCGTCGGGATCGCGCGGTGAGGCGGCGAGCCAGTCGCCGAGCCAGTCCCCGCGGCTGTACGCGAAGGTGGCCAGACGGGTGGTGTACCGGTCGCGGTTCTCCCACTCGGCCCCCTCGCGCGTGGCGGCCATGAGCTTGGCCGCCGGCCCGTGGTCCCCGACAGCCGCCGCGACGAGCGTCGGCCCGAGGCGCTCGTCCGGTACGTCGAGCAGCACCTCGTCGTCGGCGGGCAGTCCGGCTCCCAGCTTCGGGGTGTGGCGGATCATGCGCGCGGTGCTGATCAGAGCGCGAAGGAATGGCATGGTGTGAACCATTGAAAACCGCAGGTGAGGGCAGCGCCAGTGGGCGGCGGTGAAGCTTTCGTATCGGCTGGAAAGGTTGCGCCGCCGTCGGTCAAGGGCCGGTAAAGACCGTGGGGGAACGGGAGGGCGGGCGCGACCCCCGCCGGGTGTCCGGCGCGACCCCCGCCCCCGGGTGTCCGGCGCGGTCGCTCAGCCTCGCCGCAGCAGCCGGGACGCCCCCGCCGCCACCGTGGTCGCCAGTATCCAGCCGAGCAGGATCAGCCCCGCCGCCGCCCACTGCCAGGCGCGGTCGAGCCGCCAGAAACCCTCCTGGCCCAGATTGATCACGGGCAGCAGCAGGTCGAGGGCGAAGAGGGAGGCGTTCCACTCCGGATGCTGGTCCGGATTGATCGCGGGCGGGTCGAGCAGCGAGAACGCCACCGCGCCCGCCGCCCACAGCACGGCCATCCACACTGCCGCCCGCCCCGGGCGGTAGCCGTACGCCACCGTCCAGTCCTGGAGGTAGCCCCACAGCTTCCCCGCGAGCGGCAGCGTCTCGCGCCGTCTTCGCTGCTTGGCCAGGAGCACCTCGCGGGCGTCGGCGTCCTCCCCGCTGCTGCGCAGGACGGCCGCCAGCCGCTCGTACGGCTCCGGCGCGTACTCGGGCGTCGCGGCCGTCACCCAGTCCAGCCGCATCGCGAGCGGGAACAGCCCGCGCGGTACGAGGCTGTCGTACGTGAAGCCGTGCATGGTCAGCCCGCCGGGACGCGGCCAGCTGTCCGCCCGGTCGACCAGGTTGCCGACCTTCGCGCCGGACAGCACGACCTTCCCCTCCTCGGGCCGCTCGCACAGGAACCGCAGCTCGGGCGTCTGGACCCGGCGCAGCGACAGCTCCTGGCCGAGCGTCATGACGAACCGCGCCCCGTCGAAGTCCACCGCGTCCCCGAACCGCCCGTCGTCGAGCCGCAGGCCGCCCTCGCACTCGAACCGCTGCACGCGCGTGCCGCGCACCGGCGTGTTCCCGATGCCGTACGGCGGGGTGGTGCCCGGGGCCGCCCCCCGGGGGCCGATGCCGGCCGGGGTCAGGTAGAGCGTGCGCTCCACGGTGAGCTGCGGAGCGTTGAGGGCGCGCCGCCCCTCCACGCCGTACGGCCGCCGCAGCCGGCTGCCGCGCAGGCTCAGCGACACGCCGACCTTCGCGCCGCGCAGGCTGAACTCGCCGTGCGACTCGATCATCTCGGCCTGGAGGTCCTGGGCGACGCACAGGCCGTCGGCGGCGATCGAACGGCCGTTGCGGTCCTGGCGTACGACGATCTGGTTGATCAGCAGATCGGTGCCGATCTGCGCGTCGGTGAGCCGGATGCCCCCGGGGACGCTGCACCGCGGCAGGTGCAGGTCGCCCTCCGTGTGCAGCCGCGCCGCCTCCAGCCGGGGAATCGAGCAGCCCACCATGCGCAGGGTGGTGAAGTGGCACTCGGGCAGCAGCACCTCCTTCTCGAAGCGGCAGTTGCTGAGCTCGACGTACGGCTCGACGCGCCCGCCGGAGAGCTTGAGCGTGCCGGTGATCTGTACGCCGCTGAGTTTGAGCGCGGCGACCCGCCCGGGCACCGCGGGCGGTCCGCTGAGCAGCAGCAGCGCCACGACCCGCGCGCGGACGCTGCGTTCCGCGGGCCACGGCCGGTTGGACAACGGGTCGTCGAGGACGGGGTTGCGGGTGCGGAGGTCGTACGTGCTGCCGGTGCGGAACGCCTGCCACATGCCGCTTTCCGAGGCGGTGAGCCAGTCGGGCACTTCGACGTCTTGCTGCGGCTCGGTCAAGGCCGCCCCTTTCGCCGATTCGTACAGCCGTTCTTCCCTCTGGGTGACGAGCTGAACGCTAGTGGTGACGAAAGACTCCTGGGACGTGTATCAGCCAGTGATACGGAGGCTCGGCGGCCGGATGCGGTCTGAGAGAATTGGCAGCGTGATCTCTCGAATCGATCTGCGTGGCGACGCCCTCCCCGAGGGCGCCGACCTGCGCGACCTGCTGCCCCGTGCCGACTTCGACGTACAGGCCGCCCTCGACAAGGTGCGGCCCATCTGCGAGGACGTGCACCATCGGGGAACGGCGGCGCTGATCGACTACGCGGAGAAGTTCGACGGCGTGAAGCTGGAGCGCGTACGCGTGCCCGCCGAAGCGCTGACGACGGCCCTGGAGCAGCTCGACCCCAAGGTCAGGGCCGCGCTGGAGGAGTCGATCCGGCGTGCCCGCATCGTCCACCGCGAGCAGCGCCGCAGCGAGCACACCACCCAGGTCGTGCCCGGCGGCACCGTGACCGAGAAGTGGGTGCCGGTCGAGCGCGTGGGCCTGTACGCGCCGGGCGGCCGGTCCGTCTACCCGTCCTCCGTGATCATGAACGCCGTCCCGGCGCAGGAGGCCGGCGTCGAGTCGATCGCGCTCGCGTCCCCGCCGCAGACCGACTTCGGCGGCCTGCCGCACCCGACGATCCTGGCCGCGTGCGCGCTGCTGGGCGTCGACGAGGTGTACGCCGTGGGCGGCGCGCAGGCCGTGGCGATGTTCGCGTACGGCACCGACGAGTGCGCCCCCGCCAACATGGTCACCGGCCCCGGCAACATCTGGGTCGCCGCCGCCAAGCGCTACTTCACCGGCCGGATCGGCATCGACACCGAGGCCGGACCCACCGAGATCGCCGTCCTCGCGGACGACACCGCCGACCCGGTGCACGTCGCCGCCGACCTGATCAGCCAGGCCGAGCACGACCCGCTCGCCGCCGCCGTGCTGGTCACCGACTCCGAGGAGCTGGCGGCCGCCGTCGAGAAGGAGCTGGAGCCCCAGGTCGCCGCGACCAAGCACGTCGAGGACCGCATCCTGCCCGCGCTCGCCGGCCGGCAGTCCGCGATCGTGCTCGTCTCCAGCCTGGAGGACGGCCTCAAGGTCGTCGACGCGTACGGCGCCGAGCACCTGGAGATCCAGACCGCCGACGCGTCCGCCGTGGCCGCCCGGGTCCGCAACGCCGGCGCGATCTTCGTCGGCCCGTACGCCCCGGTCTCCCTCGGCGACTACTGCGCCGGCTCCAACCACGTCCTGCCGACCGGCGGCTGCGCCTGCCACTCGTCGGGCCTGTCGGTCCAGTCGTTCCTGCGCGGCATCCACATCGTCGACTACACGCGCGAAGCCCTCGCCGAGGTCACCCACCACGTGGTGACGCTGGCCGAGGCGGAGGACCTGCCGGCGCACGGCGCGGCCCTCAAGGCGCGCTTCGGGTGGAAGGTGCCGACGGAATGACCCGCAGCGTCCGCATCGACGACCTGCCCATCCGC
Organism: Streptomyces sp. NPDC054887; assembly: GCF_053610585.1. NCBI lineage: Bacteria > Bacillati > Actinomycetota > Actinomycetes > Kitasatosporales > Streptomycetaceae > Streptomyces > Streptomyces sp. NPDC054887. The sequence continues at coordinate 57,494 of NZ_JBSGYQ010000024.1, forward strand.
GACGAGCTGCGCGGCAAGTCCCCGTACGGCGCGCCGCAGCTCGACGTGCCCGTACGCCTCAACACCAACGAGAACCCGTACCCCCTGCCCGAGGCGCTCGTCGAGCGCATCGCGGAGCGGGTGCGCGACGCGGCCCGTGAGCTCAACCGCTACCCGGACCGCGACGCCGTCGAGCTGCGCACCGAACTGGCCCGCTACCTCACCCGCACCGCCGGGCACGAGGTCGCCATGGAGAACGTCTGGGCGGCCAACGGTTCCAACGAGGTCATCCAGCAGCTGCTCCAGACCTTCGGCGGGCCCGGCCGCACCGCGATCGGCTTCGAGCCGTCGTACTCCATGCACGGCCTCATCTCGCGCGGCACCGGCACCGGCTGGATCTCCGGGCCGCGCAACGAGGACTTCACCATCGACCTCGCGGCGGCCGAGAAGGCCGTCGCCGAGCACCGCCCCGACGTCGTCTTCATCACCTCGCCCAACAACCCCACGGGCACGGCGGTCGACGCCGGCACCGTCCTCGCGCTGTACCAGGCCGCCCAGGCGGCCAAGCCGTGCCTGGTCGTCGTCGACGAGGCGTACGGCGAGTTCAGCCACCACCCGTCCCTGCTGCCGCTGATCGAGGGCCGCCCCAACATGGTGCTCTCCCGCACCATGTCCAAGGCGTTCGGCGCCGCCGGACTGCGGCTCGGCTACCTCGCGGCGGACCCGGCCGTGGTCGACGCCGTACAGCTCGTGCGCCTGCCGTACCACCTGTCGTCCGTCACCCAGGCCACCGCGCTCGCCGCGCTGGAGCACACCGATACGCTGCTGGGGTACGTCGAGCAGCTCAAGACCGAGCGGGACCGCCTGGTCACCGAGCTGCGCGCCATCGGTTACGAGGTGACGGAGTCGGACGCGAACTTCGTCCAGTTCGGCCGCTTCGACGGCGCGGCCGGCTCGCACGAGGCGTGGCGGCAGATCCTCGACCAGGGCGTGCTGGTCCGTGACAACGGCGTACCGGGATGGCTGCGGGTCACCGCCGGCACCCCCGAAGAGAACGACGCGTTCCTCGATGCGGTACGCGCACTGAAGAAGGAGCACAGCTCATGAGTCGCGTAGGACGCGTCGAGCGCACCACCAAGGAGACCTCGGTCCTCGTCGAGATAGACCTCGACGGCACCGGCAAGGTCGATGTGTCGACCGGCGTGGGTTTCTACGACCACATGCTCGACCAGCTCGGCCGCCACGGCCTCTTCGACCTCACCGTGAAGACCGACGGCGACCTGCACATCGACTCGCACCACACGATCGAGGACACCGCCCTCGCGCTCGGCGCCGCCTTCAAGCAGGCACTCGGCGACAAGGTCGGCATCTACCGCTTCGGCAACTGCACGGTGCCGCTGGACGAGTCCCTCGCCCAGGTCACCGTCGACCTCTCCGGCCGCCCCTACCTCGTGCACACCGAGCCCGAGAAGATGGCGCCGATGATCGGCGAGTACGACACGACGATGACCCGGCACATCCTGGAGTCCTTCGTCGCGCAGGCCCAGATCGCCCTGCACGTCCACGTCCCGTACGGGCGCAACGCGCACCACATCGTGGAGTGCCAGTTCAAGGCCCTGGCCCGCGCCTTGCGGTACGCCAGCGAGCGCGACCCGCGCGCCGCCGGCATCCTCCCCTCGACCAAGGGCGCCCTGTGACCGGCCTCTCCACCATCCTGATCGTCGTCGGCCTGTTCCTCCTGGGCGGCGTGTACTCCTTCTGGAAGCAGCAGCTGCCCAAGGGCGTCATCGTGCTCCTCGGCATCGGCGCCGTGATGTGCCTGGTCGCCGGCGTCATGCGAATCCAAGGACTCTGGGAATGAGCGACAAGAAGAAGGTCGTCGTCTTCGACTACGGCTTCGGCAACGTCCGGTCCGCCGAGCGGGCGCTCGCCCACGTCGGCGCGGACGTCGAGATCACCCGCGACTTCGACAAGGCCATGAACGCCGACGGACTGCTCGTCCCCGGCGTCGGCGCCTTCTCCGCCTGCATGCAGGGGCTCCGCGCGGCGCGCGGCGACTGGATCGTCGGCCGCCGGCTCTCCGGCGGCCGCCCGGTGATGGGCATCTGCGTGGGCATGCAGATCCTCTTCGAGCGCGGCATCGAGCACGGCGTGGAGACCGAGGGCCTCGACGAGTGGCCCGGCACCGTCGGCCCGCTCCAGGCGCCCGTCGTCCCCCACATGGGCTGGAACACGGTCGACGCCCCCGCGGACAGCGAACTGTTCGCCGGCCTCGACGCCGACACCCGCTACTACTTCGTGCACTCGTACGCCGTGCACGACTGGAGCCTGGAAGTCACCAACGCCAAGATCCGCGCGCCCCGGGTGACGTGGAGCACGCACGGCCAGCCCTTCGTGGCGGGCGTCGAGAACGGCGCGCTGTGGGCCACCCAGTTCCACCCCGAGAAGTCCGGCGACGCCGGCGCCCAGCTGCTGACCAACTGGATCGGAACCCTGTGATGTCCTCCGCGAACCCCGCGAAGCTCGAACTCCTCCCCGCCGTCGACGTCCGTGACGGCCAGGCCGTACGCCTCGTCCATGGCGAGTCCGGCTCGGAGACGTCGTACGGCGACCCGCTCCAGGCCGCGCTGGCCTGGCAGCAGGCGGGCGCCGAGTGGCTGCACCTCGTCGACCTCGACGCGGCGTTCGGCACCGGCGACAACCGGGAGCGGATCGCCGAGGTCGCCCGCTCCATGGACATCAAGGTCGAGCTGTCCGGCGGCATCCGCGACGACGCCTCCCTCGCCGCCGCGCTCGCCACCGGCTGCAAGCGCGTCAACCTCGGCACGGCCGCGCTGGAGACGCCCGAGTGGGTCGCCAAGGTCATCGCCGAGTACGGCGACAAGATCGCGGTCGGCCTCGACGTACGCGGCACGACGCTGCGCGGCCGGGGCTGGACCCGCGACGGCGGCGACCTCTACGAGACGCTGGCGCGCCTAGACTCCGAGGGCTGCGCGCGGTACGTCGTCACCGACATCGCCAAGGACGGCACGCTCCAGGGCCCCAACCTGGACCTCCTGAAGAACGTCTGCGCCGCGACCGACAAGCCCGTCGTCGCGTCCGGCGGCGTCTCCTCCCTCGACGACCTGCGCGCCATCGCGTCGCTCGTCCCCCAGGGCGTGGAGGGCGCGATCGTCGGAAAGGCCCTGTACGCCAAGGCGTTCACGCTGGAAGAGGCCCTGGCGGCGGTGTCCGCATGACGGTGTCCTCCTCCGGTTCCGTACGCAGGGTGACGACCGGCGCCCCCTGGGAGGACCAGTTCGGCTACTCCCGCGCGGTGGAGCTGTCGAACGGGCTCGTCCTGGTCTCGGGCTGCACGTCGGTCGTCGACGGCGTCATCAGCGGCGGCGCGCCGTACGACCAGACCGTCACCGCCTTCAACGTCGCCTTCGGCGCGCTGGAGGAGCTCGGCCTCGCCCGCGAGGACGTCGTACGCACCCGCATGTACATCACGCACGCCCGTGACGTCGACGACGTCGGCCGCGCCCACAAGGAGCTGTTCGACGACGTCCGCCCCGCGGCGTCGATGATCATCGTCTCCGGATTCGTGGACCCGAGCCTGGTCGTCGAGGTCGAGGTCGAGGCGTACCGAGGAGACCGAGGAGGTCAGGAATCATGACCCTCGCGGTCCGAGTGATCCCCTGCCTGGACGTCGACAACGGCAGGGTCGTCAAGGGCGTCAACTTCCAGAACCTGCGCGACGCCGGCGACCCCGTCGAGATGGCGAAGCTGTACGACGCGGAGGGCGCCGACGAGCTGACGTTCCTCGACATCACCGCGTCCTCGGGCAACCGGGAGACGACGTACGACGTGGTGCGCCGCACCGCCGAGCAGGTTTTCATCCCCCTGACGGTCGGCGGCGGCGTGCGCACCGCCGACGACGTCGACAGGCTGCTGCGGGCCGGCGCGGACAAGGTCGGCGTCAACACCGCCGCCATCGCCCGCCCCGACCTGATCCGCGAGATCGCCGAGCGCTTCGGGCGGCAGGTCCTCGTGCTCTCGGTCGACGCCCGCCGTACGGAGTCCGGCTCCTTCGAGGTCACGACGCACGGCGGCCGCAAGTCCGCCGGGATCGACGCGGTCGAGTGGGCGCACCGGGCGGCCGAGCTGGGCGCGGGCGAGATCCTGCTCAACTCCATGGACGCGGACGGCACCAAGGACGGTTACGACACGGAGATGATCGCGGCGGTGCGCAAGCACGTCACCGTGCCGGTGATCGCCTCCGGCGGCGCCGGCCGCCTCGCCCACTTCCCGCCCGCGATCGCGGCGGGCGCCGACGCGGTCCTCGCGGCGTCGGTGTTCCACTTCGGCGACCTGCGCATCTCCCAGGTGAAGGACGAGCTCCGCGAGGCGGGCCACCCGGTGCGTTAGGGCCCCGGCCCCGCGCAACGCGCTCCTCCCCGCCGCGAGGCGGGGAGGAGCGGTCACATCGAGATGCCGAGCTTCGCCGCGCGCAGCCGCTCGATCGCGTCCTTGTCGCCCTCCAGCTCCACCTGCGCGGCCTCCTGCCGCCCGAAGGCGAACAGCACCAGCTCGCCCGGCTCACCCGTGACCGTCACCACCGGCGTCCCGCGCCGCGCCACCGCCGTCTGCCCGTCGGGCCGGCGTAGCACCACGCCCACCGGCGCCTTGCGGCCGAGGACCCGCGCCGCCTTCTCGACCCGCGACCACAGCGCGTTGGAGAAGACCGCGTCGAGTTCGCGCGGCGTCCAGTCCGGCTGCGCCCGCCGGACGTCCTCGGCGTGGACGTAGAACTCGACGGTGTTCGCCGCCTCGTCGAGCTGCTTGAGGGCGTACGGCGACATCCGCGGCGGTCCGGTGCGGATGAGCTGGATCAGCTCCTCGTACGGCTTCTCGGCGAACTCCGCCTGCACCCGGTCGAGTCGGCTCTTGAGCGCCGCCAGCACTATGCCGCCGGCGGCGTCCGCGCGGCGCTCGCGCACCACCAGGTGGGCGGCCAGATCACGGGTGGTCCAGCCGTCGCACAGCGTCGGTGCGCCGGGGCCCGCCGCCTCCAGGAGGTCGGCCAGGAGGAGTCGTTCGCGCTTGGCATGGTTCGACATGCCCGCCAGGGTACGGCCGTTGCTCCGCCGGGGCCACGGCGCCGCGCGTCCAGTGACCGGACGGCGTCGCTGCTCCGGCCCCCGGGCGCGGCACAATGGCGGACATGACCAGTTCGCCCCGCCCCACCAGCCTCGACCCCGCCGTCGCCGCCCGCCTCAGGCGCAGCCCCGACGGCCTGGTCCCGGCCATCGCCCAGCAGTACGACACCGGTGAGGTGCTCATGCTCGGGTGGATGGACGACGAGGCACTCCACCGGACCCTCACCACGGGCCGCTGCACGTACTGGTCGCGCAGCCGTCAGGAGTACTGGGTCAAGGGCGACACGTCCGGGCACTTCCAGCACGTCAAGTCGGTCGCACTGGACTGCGACGCCGACACCGTCCTCGTCCGGGTCGACCAGGTGGGCGCGGCCTGCCACACCGGCGACCGCACCTGCTTCGACTCCGACGTCCTCCTCCCGCTCGCGCAGTAAGGTCACCGGCCATGGACATCGAGACCTTCCGCAAGCTGGCCGTCGACCGGCGTGTGATCCCCGTCAGCCGCAGGCTGCTCGCGGACGGCGACACCCCGGTCGGCCTCTACCGCAAGCTCGCCGCCGAGCGCCGGGGCACCTTCCTCCTGGAGTCGGCCGAGAACGGCCGCTCCTGGTCCCGCTACTCGTTCGTCGGCGTCCGCAGCGCCGCCACCCTCACCGCCCGCGACGGCCGGGCGCACTGGCTCGGCACGCCCCCCGTCGGCGTACCGGTGGACGGCGACCCGCTCGACGCGCTGCGCGCCACCATCGACGCCCTGCACACCCCGCGCGACCTCGCGGGCGGCCTGCCGCCGTTCACCGGCGGAATGGTCGGCTACCTCGGGTACGACGTCGTACGCCGCCTGGAGAGGATCGGCGAGCACGGCCGCGACGACCTGCGCCTACCCGAGCTGACCATGCTGCTCACCTCGGACCTCGCCGTGCTCGACCACTGGGACGGCTCGGTGCTGCTGATCGCCAACGCGATCAACCACAACGACCTCGCCACCGGCGTCGACGAGGCGTACGCCGACGCCGTCGCCCGCCTCGACGCGATGGAGGCCGACCTCAGCCGGGCCGTGCCCACCGCGCCCGCCGCCCTGCCCCCCTCCGAGCTGCCGCCGTACACCGCGCTGTGGGGCGGCGAGGCGTACCAGGCCGCCGTCGACGACATCAAGGAGCGCATCCGCGCGGGCGAGGCGTTCCAGGTCGTGCCCTCCCAGCGCTTCGAGACCCCGTGCACGGCGAGCGCGCTGGACGTCTACCGGGTGCTGCGCGCGACGAATCCGTCGCCGTACATGTACCTCTTCCGCTTCGACGGCTTCGACGTCGTCGGATCCAGCCCCGAGGCGCTGGTCAAGGTCGAGGACGGGCGCGCCATGGTGCACCCGATCGCCGGGACCCGGCACCGCGGCGCCACGCCCCAGGAGGACCAGGCGCTCGCCGACGAGCTGCTCGCCGACCCGAAGGAGCGCGCCGAGCACCTGATGCTCGTCGACCTCGGCCGCAACGACCTGGGCCGCGTCTGCGAGCCGGGAAGCGTCGAGGTCGTCGACTTCATGTCCGTCGAGCGGTACTCGCACGTCATGCACATCGTGTCGACCGTGACCGGCCGGGTCGCGCAGGGGCGCAGCGCCTTCGACGTGCTGACCGCCTGTTTCCCCGCCGGCACGCTGTCCGGAGCGCCGAAGCCCCGCGCGATGCAGATCATCGAGGAGCTGGAGCCGTCCCGGCGCGGCCTGTACGGCGGCTGCGTCGGCTACCTCGACTTCGCCGGCGACTCCGACACCGCCATCGCCATCCGCACCGCCCTGCTCCGGGACGGTACGGCGTACGTGCAGGCCGGGGCCGGCGTGGTGGCCGACTCGGACCCCGTCGCCGAGGACACCGAGTGCCGGAACAAGGCGGCCGCGGTGCTGCGCGCGGTGCACACGGCGAACCGCCTCTGCTCGCGTTCGGGACGTAAGGGATAGTGGGTACGTGACTGCCGCATCCCCCGCACCTGTACCGCTTCCGCGCAGCGAGAGCGCGCCGGCCGCCTCCACGGGCGGCCGCCGCGGTCTCGCCGCCGCGCTGCTGCTCGGCGCCGCCGGCGCCGCCGTCGTGCTCCTCGCCTCCGGCCGGACCTGGGCCGAGGGCGCGGCCGCGGTGCCGGGCGGCGCGCTGCCGCTGGCCGTCGAGGGGCAGGACGTCACCGGCGCCCCCGCGGCGCTGGCCATCGTCGGGCTCGCCGCGCTCGTCGCCGTCTTCGCCGTCCGCCGGGCGGGCCGCCTGCTCGTCGCGGGGCTCCTCGCCCTGAGCGGCGCGGGCGCGGCCGTCAGCGCCGTGCTCGGCGCCTCCGGCGGCGCGGCCCTCGACGAGAAGGCCGCCGAGACCACCGGGGACGCCGCGGCGACGGCCGCCTCCCTCACCCACACGGCATGGCCGTACGTGACCGCGGTGGGCGGGCTGCTCATCCTGGTGGCGGGGCTGCTCGCCCTGTGGTGCGGCCGGAAGTGGCCCTCCATGTCCGGCCGCTACGAGCGCGACGGCAGCCCCCGGGCCCGCAGGGCGCCCGTAGCACCGGACCCGGACCGGCCCGAGGACCTCTGGAAGGCACTGGACCGCGGCGAGGACCCGACGCGCGACGCGTGACCCCGAGATCACGCCGCCGGTCGTCGTGCGGGACAATGAGCGGCGAGCGTACGACTCACGGACTCATCACCTCACCACAGAGCAACAGCAACGAGGAGCAACTCATGGCGGGCAGCAGCCACGGACACACCCCGGCCGCCTGGACCGGTGTCACCATCTCCTTCATCGGTTTCTGCATTTCGGGTGCCTTCACGGTGCTCGCCAATCCGCTCGGCTTCTGGGCGGGAATCGTCGTGATACTGCTCGGTGGTGTCGTCGGTATGGTCATGAAGGCCGCGGGCCTCGGCATGCCGAAGGAGTCCGACGAGATGCGCCAGGCCCGTGAAGAGGCCGGCCGGGCGCAGCCCCACAGCCAGATCCGGGTCCACTGACCGGGACCGGTCCCACCGGCGGATCCGACGCCGTTCTGATGCGAGGCGCAGCCCCGGACGGGCTGCGCCTTTCCTCATGAGCGGGGACAATCACCGGGTGGATACCGTGCCCCAGCCCGCCCCGGCCCCTTCGCCGCAGCCCTCACCGGGTCCCGCGCGCCCCGCGCCGGTGGGCCTCGCCCGTCGGCTCGCCGCGCCGGCCGCCACCATGGCGGGCGTCCTCGCGGCCTTCGCTTACGTCGGCGCGGTCGACCCGAACGAACCCGGCCACTACCCCGTCTGCCCCCTCCTGCGGCTGACCGGCATCTACTGCCCCGGCTGCGGCGGGCTGCGCAGCGCGCACGGCGTCGCCACCGGCGACCTCGTGGGCGCGCTCGGCGCCAACGCGATGGCGGTCGTCGGGTACGGCGTGTTCGCCGTGCTGTGGGCCGTCTGGATGGTTCGCGCCGGCCGCGGGGTCCCGATGCGCATCGCCCTCAAACCCGTCTGGTGGTGGAGCCTGGGCGGCGCCGCCGCGGTGTTCAGCGTCGTCCGGAACCTGCCGTTCGGCTCGGCGCTCGCGCCGTGAAGTTCCAGGTAGTGGGACTGATCGCCACTCGATGCGAGTCCTGACGCCCTCTGCGGATAGCATTGGTATGGCTGATCCTGGTCCACCATCACCCTCCCGGAAGGGGGCCGCTCGCGTGAGTGTGCTCGACGAGATCATCGAAGGCGTGCTCGCCGACCTCGCGGAGCGGCAGGCAAGCGTCAGTCTCGACGAGCTCAAGGACCGCGCGGCCAAGGCGTCCCCGGCCAAGGACGGAGTCGCCGCCCTGCGCGGCGACGGAGTCCAGGTCATTTGCGAGGTCAAGCGCTCCAGCCCGTCGAAGGGCGCGCTCGCCGCGATCGCCGACCCCGCGGGACTCGCCGCCGACTACGAGGCGGGCGGCGCGGCCGTCATCTCCGTGCTCACCGAGCAGCGCCGCTTCGGCGGCTCGCTGGCCGACCTGGAGGCCGTACGCGCCAAGGTCGACATCCCGGTGCTGCGCAAGGACTTCATCGTCACGGCCTACCAGCTCTGGGAGGCGCGGGCGTACGGCGCCGACCTGGCCCTGCTGATCGTCGCGGCGCTGGAGCAGGAGGCCCTGGTCTCCCTGATCGAGCGGGCCGAGTCCATCGGGCTCACCCCGCTGGTCGAGGCGCACGACGAGGAAGAGGTCGAGCGCGCGGTCGAGGCCGGCGCGAAGATCATCGGCATCAACGCCCGCAACCTGAAGACCCTCAAGGTCGACCGCGGCACGTTCGAGCGCGTCGCCCCCGAGGTCCCGGCGGGCATCGTCACCGTCGCCGAGTCCGGCGTCCGCGGCCCGCACGACCTCATCGCGTACGCCAACGCTGGCGCCGACGCGGTGCTCGTCGGGGAGTCGCTGGTCACCGGCCGCGACCCCAAGGGCGCCGTCGCCGACCTGGTCGCCGCGGGCGCCCACCCGGCCCTGCGCCACGGCCGGAGCTGAGTCCGGCCCCGATGACCGCACTCCGCCGTACCGCGCGCACCCGGCCGGGCCTTCGCCCGCTCGCCGGGGCGCGGGCGCGCGACCCGCACGCGCCGCTGGCGCGCGGGTGCCGTCCGCGCGGGTGCCGGGCTCCGGCGCGGCGGGTGCGCGGACGGCGGGTCCGGTACCACATCGGGTCCGAGCCCGGCCAGATCAACGGCATGCGATGGCGCACCGAGGACGCGCTGTAGCGACACGCCCCACCCGTACGCCCGGATGCCTCCGAGGCGTACGCGCGTGGCAGCGCGCGCGGCGCATACGGTCACTTCCACCCGTTGATCTTCCATGGGGCGCCAGCCCCTTCTGAGGAGTACGTCGGATGTCTTCTGACTTCTTCATTCCGGACCCCGAGGGCACCGTCCCCAGCACCGAGGGCTACTTCGGCGCGTACGGCGGCAAGTTCATCCCCGAGGCGCTCGTCGCCGCGGTCGACGAGGTCGCCGTCGAGTACGACAAGGCCAAGTCCGACCCGGCCTTCGCGGCCGAGCTGAACGCGCTCATGGTCGACTACACCGGCCGCCCCAGCTCCCTCACCGAGGTCCCGCGCTTCGCCGAACAGGCGGGCGGAGCACGGATCTTCCTCAAGCGCGAGGACCTGAACCACACCGGCTCGCACAAGATCAACAACGTGCTCGGTCAGGCGCTGCTCACCAAGCGCATGGGCAAGACGCGGGTGATCGCGGAGACCGGCGCCGGCCAGCACGGCGTCGCCACCGCCACCGCCTGCGCCCTCTTCGGCCTCGAATGCACCATCTACATGGGCGAGATCGACACCCAGCGCCAGGCACTCAACGTCGCCCGCATGCGGATGCTCGGCGCCGAGGTCGTCGCGGTGAAGAGCGGCAGCCGGACCCTGAAGGACGCCATCAACGAGGCGTTCCGCGACTGGGTCGCCAACGTGGACCGTACGCACTACCTCTTCGGCACCGTCGCCGGACCGCATCCCTTCCCCGCCATGGTCCGCGACTTCCACCGCGTCATCGGGGTCGAGGCCCGCCGCCAGATCCTGGAGCGCGCGGGCCGGCTGCCCGACGCGGCCGTCGCCTGCGTCGGCGGCGGCTCCAACGCCATCGGGCTCTTCCACGCCTTCATCCCGGACGCCGGTGTGCGGCTCGTCGGCTGCGAGCCCGCCGGGCACGGCATCGAGACCGGCGAGCACGCCGCCACCCTGTCCGCCGGCGAGCCCGGCATCCTGCACGGCTCGCGGTCGTACGTCCTCCAGGACGAGGAGGGCCAGATCACCGAGCCCTACTCGATCTCCGCGGGCCTCGACTACCCGGGCATCGGCCCCGAGCACGCCTACCTCAAGGACAGCGGCCGGGGCGAGTACCGGGCGGTGACCGACGACGCGGCGATGCAGGCACTGCTCCTGCTGTCCCGCACCGAGGGCATCATCCCGGCCATCGAGAGCGCCCACGCGCTCGCCGGCGCGCTGGAGCTCGGCAGGGAGCTGGGCGAGGACGGGCTGATCCTGGTCAACCTGTCCGGGCGTGGCGACAAGGACATGGACACGGCCGCCCGCTACTTCGGCCTGTACGACACCGACGCGGCGGTCGAGGCCGACGCCTCCTCCGACAACGGCGCCGCCGAGATCCAGAGGGACACCAAGTGAGCGGGAACATTCAGCTGCTGAGCGACACCCTGGAGCGGGCCGCGTCGGAGAACCGGGCCGCCCTCATCGCCTACCTCCCCGCCGGGTTCCCGACCGTCGACGGCGGGATCGACGCGGTCAAGGCGGTCGTGGCCGGCGGCGCGGACGTCGTCGAGGTGGGGCTGCCGCACAGCGACCCGGTGCTCGACGGACCGGTCATCCAGACCGCCGACGACATCGCGCTGCGCGGCGGTGTCAAGATCGCCGACGTGATGCGCACGGTCCGCGAGGCGCACGCGGCGACCGGGGCCCCGGTGCTCGTCATGACCTACTGGAACCCGATCGACCGGTACGGCGTCGAGCGCTTCACCGCGGAGCTGGCGGAGGCCGGCGGCGCCGGCTGCATCCTGCCGGACCTGCCGGTCCAGGAGTCCGCGCTGTGGCGCGAACACGCCGAGAAGCACGGCCTCGCCACGGTCTTCGTGGTCGCGCCGAGCAGCAAGGACGAGCGCCTCGCCACGATCACCGCGGCCGGGTCCGGATTCGTCTACGCGGCCTCGCTGATGGGCGTGACCGGCACGCGCGAGTCGGTGGGCGCACAGGCGCAGGACCTGGTGCGCAGGACGCGGGCGACGACGGAGCTGCCGGTGTGCGTGGGGCTCGGGGTCTCCAACGCCGTACAGGCGAAGGAGGTCGCGGCCTTCGCCGACGGCGTGATCGTCGGGTCGGCGTTCGTCCAGCGGATGCTCGACGCGCCGGACGCCGCGGCGGGCCTGGAGGCCGTACGGGCCCTCGCGGGTGAACTCGCGCGCGGTGTGCGCAGGGACGGCACGCACGCCTGACACGAACACCTGGGCGGTGTAGCTCGTACGGGTGGACCTGGACCGGGGAGGCGCGCCCGCGCCTCCCCGGTTCGTTGCTGCGGGTGTGAGCGACAAGAACCGTGACGGAAAACGAACCGCCCGCGAGCGCCTGATCCAGGAGCGCGAGGCGCAGAAGGCGCGCGACAGGCGCCGGCGGACACTGATCGTCGCCGGCGCCGTGGTCGGCGTGCTGGGCCTGGCCGCCGTGGTGGGCATCCTCGCCGCGAACTCCGGCTCGGACGGAGACGACGGCGCGAGCGCCGTGGTGACGCCCAAGGGCACGGACGACAAGGGCGATCCGCTGATCCCGGTGGGGGCGACGGACGCGCCGTCGACCCTCACGGTGTGGGAGGACTTCCGCTGCCCCGCCTGCGCCCAGTTCGAGAACGCCTTCCGGGACACCATCCACGAGCTGGAGAAGGCGGGCCAGATCAAGGTGCAGTACCACCTGGCCACGCTGATCGACGGGAACATGGGCGGATCCGGGTCGCTGAAGGCGGCCAACGCTGCGGCCTGTGCCCAGGACGTGGGCAAGTTCGTGCCGTACCACGACGTGCTGTACCAGAACCAGCCGCCGGAGCCCGACGACGCGTTCAGCAAGGACAGCCGTCTGATCGAACTGGCGGGGAAGGTCGACGGACTCGTCACGGAACCGTTCAAGCAGTGCGTGGCCGACGGGACGCACAACGGCTGGGTGCAGAAGTCCAACGAGGCGTTCCAGAAGGGCAACTTCCGGGGGACGCCGACCGTGCAGCTCAACGGGGAGTCGATCTTCCCGAAGAAGGGCAACGAGCAGATCTCGCCGGACAACCTGAAGAAGTGGGTCGCCGAGGCGAACAAGGGCAAGAAGGCGGGGACGGCGACCGCGACCCCCTCGGAGTCCGCCACGTCGCCGGCGCCGGCGCCGCCCGGGTCCGCCGCGCCGGGCGCGGCTGCGCCGGGGTCCGTGTCGGGTGGTTCCGTGCCGGGCGGGGCCGCGCCGGGTGGTTCGGCGTCCGGTGGGTCCGTGCCGGGGGCAGCGGTTCCGCCCGCCGGCGCGCTGCCGCAGGGCACTCCGTAGGGCCCGCGGGGGCGGGGGTGTGCGCGGGTGCCGTTATGCAGACGTTGCCGGGTGGGTTGCCGTACCTCCCACCCGGCAGGGTAGCGTCGACCCTGCCATGGACCTTGCCTATATTCCCAGCCCGTCGACCGGTGTGATCGAGCTCGGACCGATCCCGCTCCGCGGCTACGCGTTCTGCATCATCGCCGGCGTTTTCCTGGCCGTCTGGTACGGCAACAAGCGCTGGATCGCCCGGGGAGGCAAAGCCGGCACGGTGGCCGACATCGCCGTCTGGGCGGTGCCGTTCGGCCTCGTCGGCGGCCGGCTCTACCACGTCGTCACCGACTACCAGCTGTACTTCAGCGAGGGCCGGGACTGGGTCGACGCCTTCAAGATCTGGGAAGGCGGCCTGGGCATCTGGGGCGCCGTCGCCCTCGGCGCGGTCGGCGCGTGGATCGGCTGCCGCCGTCGCGGCATCCCGCTGCCGGCCTGGGCCGACGCCATGGCTCCCGGCCTGGCCTTCGCCCAGGCGATCGGCCGCTGGGGCAACTGGTTCAACCAGGAGCTGTACGGGCGCGAGACGGACCTGCCCTGGGGCCTGGAGATCTCCGAGGGCGTGAACCGCGAGGCCGGTGTCTACCACCCGACCTTCCTCTACGAGTCGCTGTGGTGCATCGGCGCCGCGCTCGTCGTCATCTGGGCCGACCGCCGCTTCAAGCTCGGGCACGGCCGCGTGTTCGCGCTGTACGTCGCGCTGTACTGCACCGGCCGCGGCTGGATCGAGTACATGCGGGTCGACGAGGCGCACCACGTACTGGGGCTGCGGCTCAACGTGTGGACCTCGATCGCCGTCTTCGTGTGCGCGGTGGCGTACTTCGTGATCTCGGCGAAGCTGCGGCCGGGGCGTGAAGAGGTCGTCGAGCCGGCCTCGGCGGACAAGCGTGCCGTCGACGGGGACGGGGACGGGGACGGCGGCGACGCGGACGCGGACGCGGGAGACGGATCAGGTTCCGGTTCCGCTCGTGATGCGGGTGCCGACGGCTTCGGTCCCGGAGGCCGGGCCGAGGCCGAAGCCAAGGACTAGGCGCGGTCGCACGCCTGCGCGTGGTCTACGGCCGACGCGGCGGGGAGTGAAGCCCCCGAGCCGGGTGGGCGGTCGATGAACGCGGTCGCCGGCGCGGTCAGTGGGGGCGGGTCCGGGATGCGAGGGCCAGGGTGCGCTGAGCGGCCTTCACCACGGCCGCGTCCACGAAGCGGCCGTCGGGGAGCGCCAGCGCGCCTCCCCGCGCTGCGGCGGCCTTGACGGTTTCCTCCGCCGCCTCGACCTCCTCGGGTGCCGGCAGGAAGGCGCGCTCGATCACCGGCAACTGGCGCGGATGGAGCGCCGTACGGCCCAGGAAGCCCAGGGCCCGGCCTCGCGCGCAGGACGCCGCCAGTCCCTCCAGGTCCCGGACGTCCGGATGCACCGACTGGACCGGTGGGTCGAGCCCGGCCGCCCGGGCCGCGACCACCACCCGGCTGCGCGGCCACGCGAGCCCGGTGTCGTCCCGTACACCGAGATCCGCGCGGAGGTCCGCCTCGCCCAGGGCGATCCCGCGCAGGTGCGGGTGGGCTGCCGCGATCGCGTGCGCGTGCTCGACGGCGAGCGCCGATTCGAGGAGCGCGTACAGCGGCACGCCGGGCACGCGCCGGGCGATCCGCCGCACCTCGGCCGGGCCGGTGATCTTCGGCAGGCGCAGCGCCGCGAGACCGGGGAGATCGACCAGGGCACGCAGGTCGTCCTCGGCGTGCGGGCCGGCGAGGGCGTTCACCCGCACGTGGACGGGGGTCGCCGGGCGTTCGGTGAGCAGCTCGGCCGTCGCCGAGCGGGCGTACTCCTTGCGGTCGGGCGCGACCGCGTCCTCCAGGTCGACGATCACGATGTCGGCGCCGGACCGGAGCGCCTTGGCGACCGTGTCGGGGCGGTCGCCGGGTACGTAGAGCCAGGTCAGGGGGGTCAGGGCGGTGGGTGTGGTGAGAGTGGTGGCTGCGGTGACTGTGGTGGCTGTGGTGGCTGTGGTGGGTGTGGTGTGGGGCCGGGTCATCGGGTGCCGCCGGTCGCGCGGAGGGCGGCGATCTCGGACGGGGTGAGGCCCGCCTCCGTGAGTACGGAGTCGGTGTCCGCGCCGTGCGGCCGGCCGGCCCAGCGGATCGCACCAGGCGTCTCGGAGAGGCGGAAGAGGACGTTCTGCATCCGCAGGGGGCCGAGTTCGGGGTCCTGGACCTCCGTGATGGTGTCCAGCGCGCGGTACTGCGGGTCGGCCATGACGTCCCGGACGTCGTAGACGGGGGCGATCGCGGCCTCGGCCTTCTCGAACGCCGCCATCGCCTCGTCGCGTGTGCGGCGGCCGATCCAGTGGCCGACCGCCTCGTCGAGTTCGTCGGCGTGCTCGGCACGGCCGCTGCCGGTGGCGAACCACGGCTCGTCGATGAGGTCGGGGCGTCCGACCAGGCGCATCACACGTTCGGCCACCGACTGGGCCGACGTGGAGACGGCCACCCAGGCGTCGTCGGCGGTGCGGTAGGTGTTGCGGGGGGCGTTGTTGCGGGAGCGGTTTCCGGTACGGGGCTGGACGTAGCCGAGCTGGTCGTACCAGAGGGGCTGCGGGCCGAGGACGGTGAGGATCGGTTCGATGATGGCCATGTCGACGACCTGGCCCCGGCCGGTCGTGCTGCGGGCGGCCACCGCCGTCATCACGGCGTAGGCGGTGGCGAGTGCGGCGATCGAGTCGGCCAGGCCGAACGGGGGCAGCGTGGGCGGGCCCTCGGGCTCACCGGTGATGGCCGCGAAGCCGCTCATCGCCTCGGCGAGCGTGCCGAAGCCGGGGCGGTGGGAGTACGGGCCGCACTGACCGAAGCCGGTGACGCGGGCCAGGATCAGGCGGGGGTTGGCCGCGTGGAGTTCGGCCGGGCCGAGGCCCCACTTCTCCAGGGTGCCGGGCCGGAAGTTCTCGATGATCACGTCGGTGGTGGCGGCGAGGCGCAGGAGGGCGTCGCGGCCGGTGGGGGCGGAGAGGTCCAGGGTGATGGTGCGCTTGTTGCGGCCCAGGAGTTTCCACCACAGGCCGATGCCGTTCTTGGACGGGCCGTGGCCTCGGGAGGGGTCCGGTTTGGTGGGGTGCTCCACCTTGATCACGTCCGCGCCGAAGTCTCCGAGCATGGTGGCGGCCAGTGGGCCGGCGAAGAGCGTGGCCAGGTCAAGGACTCGGAGGTTGGTCAGGGGGGGGGGGGGGGGTGTGGTGGGTGCAGTGGGTGTGGTGGGTTCGGTGGGTGCAGTGCGGGTGGTGGGTGTGGGTTCGCTGGTCGGAGCGGTCATGGGCGGAGCGCCTCCGTGTGGGTGAGGTGGGCCAGGGTGTCGAAGCCGATGCCGTCGAAGCCGGTGACAGAGGTCGCCAGGCGGTTGCGGAGGGGCGCCGTCCACCGGCTGGGGAGGGCTTCGGGGGAGCCTGCGAGGAGGCCGGCGATGCTGCCGGCCGTGGCGCCGTTGGAGTCGGTGTCCCAGCCGCCGGACACGGCGCGGCAGATGGAGCCGGTGAAGTCGCCGTCGGCGTGCGTGAGGGCCGCCGCGATGAGGGCGGCGTTCGGCAGCACATGCACCCAGTGGTGGTGGCCGTAGGCGGCGTGCAGATCGTCCACCACGGTGTCGAACGAGGCTCTGGACGCCTTCGTGGCCGCGTTGATGCCGTGGCGGACCGCCTGGGAGAGGCGGGACTTCGGGGGGACGACGGTCAGGCCCGTGCGCAGGCACCGGTGTACGTCGGTGGTGCCGGCGGCGGCTTCGGCGATCGTCGCGGCGATGAACATGGCGCCGTACACGCCGTTGGCCGTATGGGTGAGGGTGGCGTCGCGGTGGGCCTGTTCGGCGGCGGCCGCCGGGTTGCCGGGGTGCGTCCAGCCGTGGATGTCGGCGCGGATCAGGGCGCCGATCCACTCGCGGAACGGGTTGTGGTGGCGGGCGGTGTGAGGGGGCGTCAGGCCGAGGAGGAGGTTGCGGTACGCGATGCGTTCGGCGGTGAACGCGCGGCCGGCCGGGAGTTCGTCCAGCCACAGCGTCGCCAGGTCGGCGGTGGTGAACGCCTTGGTGTGGCGCTGGAGGAGGAGCAGGCCGAGGACGGGGTGGTTGAGGTCGTCGTCCTCGGGCATTCCGTTGATGTTCTCGGCCAGGGAGGTGGCGGCGGAGCGGCGGTTCCAGGGGTGGCGGGTCAGGAGGTGGTGGGGGACGCCGTTTGCGGTGAACCAGGTGTTGAGGGGCCAGTTGCCGGTGGCGGCGGCGAGTCGGCGGATGGCGGGGAGGGGGAGCTTCTCCACCGGCTTGCCCAGGAGGCAGCCGGCCGCTCGGCCCAGCCAGGCCGCGTGCAGGCGGTTGAGCAGGGGGGTGGCTGCGGGGTGATCTGGGGCGTGCGTGCGTTCTGCGGGGGCTGCGGGGCGGTTCGCGGCGTGCGCGCGTTCTGCGGGGGTGGTGTGCGGGGCTTTCGCTGGGGCGTTGGGGTCGGTGACGCGCCGGGGCGTCTCCTCGGGCGTCGAACGTTCGGCCACCGCTGCGGTCCCTGGGGCGTGGTTGCGTTCAACGCCCTGCGGGGAGCGCCCCGGCACGTCCCCTCCTGGCAGCGTGACATGTCTCGCGGTGGTTGTGGTGGCGCCGATGGTTGTGGTGGCGCCGATGGTCGTGGTGCTGGTGGGCGTGGTGCGGGTGGTCGTGGCGCTGATGGTCGTGGCGCTGGTGGGCGTGGTGCGGGTGGTCGTGGCGCCGATGGTCGTGGCGCTGGTGGGCGTGGTGCGGGTGGTCGTGGCGCCGATGGTCGTGGCGCTGGTGGGCGTGGGTCCGGTGTTTGTGCTGCGGGTGGTTGTGGGTCCGGTTGTTGTGGTTTCTGCGGGCGTGGTGTGGGGCGTTGTTGCTGGGGGGTGTGTCGGCCAGGTGGGGCAGGTGGCTTTGATTGCCTTCAGGGGGGTGGGTTCTGTGAGGTCCGTGGGGGTGGGGAGTGCGGAGAGGGCGGTCAGGAGTTCTTCCGCCAGGGCGCGCAGGTGCGGGGGTGCGGGGGTGGGGGACGCGCCCGTGGCGGGTGGGGTCGGGGGGCCGCCCGCCTTCTGCCAGCGGGTGCGGATCGCCGAGGCGTCGCGGCCGTCCTCCGCCGCCTGGCGCAGTTCGTGGGTGAGCAGGTCCTCCGGTTGCACCCAGGTCAGGCGGGTCATGACGTGAGCGCGGCGAAGGCCGCTTCGTGGGCCCGGCGGCGTTCGGTGTCGCGGGCGTAGACCTCGCGGGTCACGGCGGCCAGGGTGCGGGCCGGGGCGTGCAGGTCGGTGCGGCTGGCCTCCGCGACCGTCTTCGCCCAGTCCGGCGGGACGGCCGGTTCGCCGTACAGCGCACCGGAGATCGCGCCGCTCATCGTGGCGATCGAGTCGCAGTCGCGGCCGTAGTTGACCGAGCCGAGGACGGCGTGGCGGTAGTCGCCGCCGGCCACCAGGAGCATGCCGAGGGCGATGGGCAGTTCCTCGATGGAGTGCAGGCGGGAGGGGCGCCGGGCTGCCAGGGACGGTTTGCGGTAGTCCGGGCCCACCGTGTCGAACGGCGCCACGGCGGCGCGCAGCGGGGCGAGCGCGGATTCGAAGTCGTGGTGGCGCACGGCGGCTTCGGCCACCGCCTCGATCGCCGAGCGCGTGCCGTCCTTGGCGAGGGCGAGGCAGGTGTCGACGACGGTGGCCGGCGTCGCGTCGGGCGAGCAGGCCGCGGCCACGGCGGCGGCGAAGACGCCGGCCGCCTCGCGCCCGTACGACGACTGGTGCGCGCCCGCCACGTCGATCGCCTCGGCGTACGCGGCGGCCGGGTTGCCCGCGTTGACGAGGCCGACCGGGGCCATGTACATCGCCGCGCCGCAGTTGACGATGTTGCCGGCGCCGGCCTCGCGCGGGTCCACATGGCCGTAGTGGAGGCGGGCGACGATCCACTTCTCGGCGAGGAAGACGCGCTGGAGGGGAAGCGCCTCGGCCTCCAACTCCGGTACCCATACGGGCGATTCGATGAGCTCGGGGACCAGGTGCTCGGCGACGGAGTAGGCGTCGAGGTGGTCGCGTACGACGTCGTAGACGCGGACCAGGGCGTGCGTCATGAGGGTGTCGTCGGTGATGTGGCCGTCGCCCTTGTGGTACGGGGCGATCGGGCGCGCCGTACGCCAGTTCTCGTGGAACGGGCCGACGATGCCGTGGATCCGGCCGCCGTGGCGTTCGCTGATCTGGTCCGGGGACCAGCCCTCGACCGGGCCGCCCAGCGCGTCGCCCACGGCCGCGCCGATCAGGCTGCCGGTGGTCCGGTCTTCCAGGGTGAGCGGGGGGAACGTCGCCATGGAGTCATCCCTTCGAGAGGTGCGTGGTGAGGTGTGCGGCCAGTTCGACCAGGTCGGTGCCGGCCAGGCGGGGGAGTGCGCAGCCGACCAGGGTGCGGCAGGTGTCGCGCCAGCCGGCCGGGAGGGCGTCGCCGCCGCACAGCGCGCCGGTCAGCGCTCCGGCGAGGGCCGGGGCGGAGTCCGCGACGCGCGACAGGCAGGCGGCGGCGGGTACGGCCTCGGTGACGCGGCCGCGGGCCGCGGTGGCCAGGGCCAGGGCCACCGGGACGGTTTCGGCGGCGGCGATGCCGTAGCTGTAGACGTGGTCGACGATCTGGTGTTCCAGGGTGGGGACCAGGGCGAAGGCGCCGATGGAGGCGTCCGGGCGGGCCTGTCTGGCGAGGCGGACGGCGTGGGCCGCGTTGCGGCCGATCTCGGTGGCCTCCGGGAGCTGGGCCAGGGCGGCGTCCACGGCCTCGTCGACCCCGGCGCCGCCGAGGGCCGCCGCCACCGCGGCGGCCGT
Organism: Streptomyces sp. NPDC054887; assembly: GCF_053610585.1. Lineage (NCBI taxonomy): Bacteria > Bacillati > Actinomycetota > Actinomycetes > Kitasatosporales > Streptomycetaceae > Streptomyces > Streptomyces sp. NPDC054887. Next base: position 77,498 of record NZ_JBSGYQ010000024.1, read on the forward strand.
CGCCCGGGCGCCGTGAACGCCGTCGCCGTCCTGGGTGTAGCGGGCGTCGAACTCGGCCAGCTCGGCGGCGGCGGCCGGGTCGCCCGGGTGGACGACGGCGAGGACGGCGGCCCGGATGCAGGCGGCGTCGTCGAAGTAGTGCGGGTTGTCGTGACCGGTCGCGGGCGGGCGCAGGCCGGTGGCGAGGTTGCCGAGACCGGCGCGTACGGAGATCCGGGCGCGCAGGGGCAGTACGGCGGATTCCACCTCGGGGGCGCGGTCGGCCGCGGCGGCGACCTCGGCGGCCAGCGCCGTCCAGGCGCGGTCGACCGCCGCGTGGATCTTCCCGGGGGCGGCGGCGAGGATCGTGCCGGCGGTGAACGCCGCCCATTCCGCGTCGTCCGAGGGGCCGAGGCGCAGGGGCTCGGGCGGCTGGTTGAGGGCGATGGGGACGGGGAGGGTGGTGGTGGCGTTCTGCTCGGCGAAGGTGTCCAGCTCGCGGGTGAGGCGGCGGGTCCAGTCGGGCATCCGGGCGGCGCGGTGGCGCGCGGCGGGCCATCCTGCGGCGTCCCCCGCGGCCAGGCCGAGGAGCAGCCCCTCGATCCGGCGGGAGGCGGTGGCGGTCGGCAGCAGGACTACGGTGACCGCTTCGTGGGGGAAGTCGGCGGGCGTCATGACGCGGTCCGACGGCCGGCCGCCCGGTGGTCCGGGGGTTCGTCGTCGTCCGGGGTGAGCAGGTCGGCCACGTCCAGGACGTGGTGGCCGCGCATGGACGGGAGGCAGCTGCCCCGCGCCGGGGCGATCACCGACGCCCAGGCCGGCGGGATCGCCCCCGCCCCGCACATCGCCCCGGCCAGGGCGCCCGCCACCGCCGCCGTCGTGTCGGCGTCGCGGCCCATGTTGACGGCGGTCAGCACCGAGCCCCGGAAGTCGCCCAGCGCCGCCGCGAACGCCCCGAAGGCCAGCCCCACCGCCTCGGGGGCCAGGTCCGTCCACGGGTAGCCGCCGATCACCACCGCCGAGCGCACCGCCCTTTCGCCGTCCGGGGCCGCGGCCACCGCGCGGCGCAGGGAGCGGGCCGTCCAGGAGTCGGCCGGGACGACGGACAGGGCGGCGGCGGTGATCGCGGACGGGGAGCCGCCCGTCATGGCCGCCGCGACGCCCGCCGCCACCGCCTGCCCGCCGTAGATGCCCTCGCCCTCGTGGCTCACACAGCCGTCGATGGCCACCAGCCGCGCCGCCTCCGCGGGGCGGCCCGCCGCGAAGACGCCGAACGGGGCGGCCCGCATGGCCAGGCCGTCGCTCCACGCGTGGCGGTGCTGGGCGGAGATCGGGGCGGCCAGCCCGCGGCGGAGGTTCTCCAGCGTGCCGCGCTCGCTGAAGCCCGCGCCGCGGAACGGGCCTTCGTCCAGGTCGGCGATCCACAGGTGCCAGGCGTTCTCGACGTGGGCCACGGTGAGCGCCGATCCGTGGCGGGCCAGGAGGAGCCCGGAGAAGATGGCGTACTCCGTGTCGTCCGTACCGGCGGGGTCGGCGGACACGAAGCCTTCGATACGGCCCCAACGGCGGCGGATCTCGGAGGGTTTCATGTTCTCGGCGGGGGCTCCGAGGGCGTCGCCCACCGCCAGGCCGAGCAGGGCGCCCCGCCCCCTGTCACGGAGGGCGCGTACGGCGTGAAGTTCGCGCAGGGCCTCCAGCGCGCGGCCGTGATCGGTGCGGGACTGCATGCAATCAACTCCCTGGGCTCGTTCTGGGATCTGTGCCACGCGCGGGCCCGGCGAAGGCTCCGAATCGCCAGCGTCACCCAGTCGGCGTGGGGTCTGAGCTGCGGGTAAGTACGGCCTTCCTTGCTGGCGGGGCGCTCGAATCGTGCGTACTTTCGATGGTGTTGAGGGGGTGAGCGGGCCGCATACGGCCCCGCCTCCGGCGAGAGGGGAACGGGCGGAATGGCCATCATCGAGACCGAGGCGACGCTCCACGAGGCGCACCGCGACAACCACACGCACCGTGACGTGAATGGCGGTTGGCTGCGCCCGGCGGTGTTCGGGGCCATGGACGGCCTGGTCTCGAACCTGGCGCTGATGACCGGTGTGGCGGGCGGGTCCGTGGGCCAGCAGACCATCGTCATCACCGGGCTCGCGGGTCTTGCCGCGGGCGCCTTCTCCATGGCGGCCGGCGAGTACACGTCGGTGGCCTCGCAGCGCGAGCTCGTGGAGGCGGAACTCGACGTCGAGCGGCGTGAGTTGCGCAAGCACCCGAAGGACGAGCTGGAGGAGCTCGCCGCGCTCTACGTCTCGCGGGGCGTCGACGCGGGGCTGGCCCGTGAGGTCGCCACGCAGTTGTCCAGGGACCCGGAGCAGGCGCTGGAGATCCACGCCCGTGAGGAGCTGGGCATCGACCCCGGCGACCTTCCCTCGCCCCTGGTCGCCGCCGTATCGTCGTTCGGGGCGTTCGCGCTGGGCGCCCTGCTGCCCGTGCTGCCGTACCTGCTCGGGGCCTCGACGCTGTGGCCCGCGGTGCTGCTGGCGCTCGCCGGGCTCTTCGCGTGCGGGGCGCTCGTCGCGAAGGTGACCGCGCGGACCTGGTGGTTCAGCGGTCTGCGGCAGCTCGCGCTCGGCGGCTGCGCCGCGGGTGTGACGTACGCCCTGGGCGCTCTGTTCGGAACAGCCGTAGGGTGAGGCGCTATGCGGGTCTCCACATAAGTAATCTGTTGCCGGATGGTTTCGCCTACGTAATATGCGGGCAAGACCCCACGACACCCGCAGGCAATGAAGCCTGCGCCGCGACGGCCGGATCGACACCGGTTCGTCCGCCTTCGAGTCACCCGCACCGCTGAGCGGTGTCCGCATGTTGGAATGCGCTATCCACTTAGCGAGAAGCCAGCCATCATGTAACCTGCACGAAATTTCACGGAGGGCCAACGTCGTCCCTCGGTAGTTGCATATGCCACGACGACGACGGGAGTGCCGATGCGTTCCGACGCCTGGTCGCCCATGGACGGTCGCCCCGCCCAGCAGGGGATGTACGACCCCCGTAACGAGCACGACGCCTGCGGCGTCGGCTTTGTGGCCACCCTCACCGGTGTGGCCAGCCATGAGCTGGTCGAGCAGGCGCTGACCGTACTGCGCAATCTCGAACACCGCGGTGCCACCGGATCCGAGCCCGACTCCGGCGACGGCGCCGGCATCCTGCTCCAGGTCCCGGACGCCTTCCTGCGCGAGGTCACGGACTTCGACCTTCCCGAGGCCGGGGCGTACGCCGTCGGCATCGCCTTCCTGCCCGCCGACGGCCCCGCACAGGCCGTCGAGCGGATCGAGGCGATCGCCGCCGAGGAGGGCCTCGACGTCCTGGGATGGCGTGAGGTTCCCGTCACTCCCTCGCTGCTCGGCAAGGGCGCCCGGGCCACCATGCCCGCGTTCTCCCAGATCTTCGTCGCGGACGGCACGTCGACCGGCCTGCGGCTGGACCGCAAGGCCTTCGTCCTGCGCAAGCGCGCCGAGCGTGAGGCCGGTGTCTACTTCCCGTCGCTCTCCGCGCGCACCATCGTCTACAAGGGCATGCTCACCACCGGGCAGCTGGAGCCGTTCTTCCCGGACCTGTCCGACCGGCGCTGCGCGACCGCCGTCGCGCTCGTGCACTCGCGGTTCTCGACGAACACGTTCCCCAGCTGGCCGCTCGCCCACCCGTACCGCTTCGTCGCGCACAACGGCGAGATCAACACGGTCAAGGGCAACCGCAACTGGATGAAGGCCCGCGAGTCCCAGCTCGCCTCCGACCTGTTCGGCGCGGACAAGCTGGAGCGGATCTTCCCCGTCTGCACGCCCGACGCCTCCGACTCCGCGTCCTTCGACGAGGTTCTGGAGCTGCTGCACCTGGGCGGGCGCTCGCTGCCGCACTCCGTGCTGATGATGGTCCCCGAGGCGTGGGAGAACCACGACTCCATGGACCCGGCCCGCCGCGCGTTCTACCAGTACCACGCCACGATGATGGAGCCCTGGGACGGACCGGCCTGCGTCACCTTCACCGACGGCACCCAGGTCGGCGCCGTGCTCGACCGCAACGGTCTGCGTCCCGGCCGCTACTGGGTGACGGACGACGGGCTCGTCGTGCTGTCGTCCGAGGTGGGCGTGCTGGACATCGACCCGGCGAAGGTCGTCCGCAAGGGCCGCCTCCAGCCCGGCAAGATGTTCCTCGTCGACACCGCCGAGCACCGGATCGTCGAGGACGACGAGATCAAGGCCGGCCTCGCCGCCGAGGCGCCCTACCAGGAGTGGCTGGAAGCCGGCGAGATCGAGCTGGAGGACCTGCCCGAGCGTGAGCACATCGTGCACACGCACGCCTCGGTCACCCGTCGCCAGCAGACCTTCGGCTACACCGAGGAAGAGCTGCGCGTCATCCTCGCGCCGATGGCCCGCACCGGCGGCGAGCCGCTCGGCTCCATGGGCACGGACTCGCCCATCGCAGCGCTGTCCGAGCGGCCCCGGCTGCTCTTCGACTACTTCACCCAGCTCTTCGCGCAGGTCACCAACCCGCCGCTGGACGCCATCCGCGAGGAGCTCGTCACCTCGCTGCGCTCCTCGCTCGGCCCGCAGGGCAACATCCTGGAGCCGACCGCCGCGACGTGCCGCAACGTCACGCTGCCGTTCCCGGTGATCGACAACGACGAGCTGGCCAAGCTCATACACATCAACGCCGACGGTGACATGCCCGGCATGACGGCCGCCACGCTGTCCGGCCTCTACCGCGTCAGCGGCGGCGGCGACGCGCTGGCCGCCCGTCTCGAGGAGATGTGCGCCGAGGCCGACGCCGCCATCGAGGCCGGCGCCCGCCTGATCGTGCTCTCGGACCGGCACTCGGACGCCGAGCACGCGCCGATCCCGTCGCTGCTGCTCACCTCCGCCGTGCACCACCACCTCATCCGTACGAAGCAGCGCACCCAGGTGGGGCTGCTCGTCGAGGCCGGCGACGTGCGCGAGGTGCACCACGTCGCGCTGCTGATCGGTTTCGGCGCCGCCGCCGTCAACCCGTACCTGGCCATGGAGTCCGTCGAGGACCTCGTCCGCGCCGGTACGTTCATCGAGGGCGCCGAGCCCGAGCAGGCCATCCGGAACCTGATCTACGCCCTCGGCAAGGGCGTCCTGAAGGTCATGTCCAAGATGGGCATCTCGACCGTCGCCTCCTACCGCGGCGCGCAGGTCTTCGAGGCCGTCGGCCTGGACGAGGCGTTCGTCGAGAAGTACTTCAACGGCACGGCGACCAAGATCGGCGGCGCCGGTCTCGACGTCATCGCCAAGGAGGTCGCCGCCCGGCACGCCAAGGCGTACCCCGCCTCCGGCATCGCCGCGTCGCACCGCGCGCTGGACATCGGCGGCGAGTACCAGTGGCGCCGCGAGGGCGAGCCGCACCTGTTCGACCCGGAGACGGTCTTCCGCCTCCAGCACGCCACGCGCAACCGCCGGTACGACATCTTCAAGCAGTACACGGACCGCGTGAACGAGCAGTCCGAGCGGCTGATGACCCTGCGCGGCCTGTTCGCCTTCAAGAGCGGCCGTGCGCCGATCTCCATCGACGAGGTCGAGCCGGCGTCCGAGATCGTCAAGCGCTTCTCCACCGGCGCCATGTCGTACGGCTCCATCTCCCAGGAGGCGCACGAGACCCTCGCCATCGCCATGAACCAGCTGGGCGGCAAGTCCAACACCGGTGAGGGCGGCGAGGACGCCGAGCGGCTGTACGACCCGGCACGGCGCTCCAGCATCAAGCAGGTCGCCTCCGGCCGCTTCGGTGTGACGAGCGAGTACCTGGTCAACGCCGACGACATCCAGATCAAGATGGCGCAGGGCGCCAAGCCCGGCGAGGGCGGCCAGCTGCCCGGCCACAAGGTCTACCCGTGGGTCGCCAAGACGCGGCACTCGACGCCCGGCGTGGGTCTCATCTCGCCGCCGCCGCACCACGACATCTACTCCATCGAGGACCTGGCTCAGCTGATCCACGACCTCAAGAACGCCAACCCGGCCGCCCGCATCCACGTGAAGCTGGTGTCGGAGGTCGGCGTCGGCACGGTCGCCGCCGGTGTGTCGAAGGCGCACGCCGACGTCGTGCTGATCTCCGGCCACGACGGCGGCACGGGCGCCTCGCCGCTCACCTCGCTCAAGCACGCGGGCGGTCCCTGGGAGCTCGGCCTCGCCGAGACCCAGCAGACGCTGCTGCTCAACGGGCTGCGCGACCGTATCGTCGTGCAGACCGACGGCCAGCTGAAGACCGGCCGCGACGTCGTCATCGCCGCGCTCCTCGGCGCCGAGGAGTTCGGTTTCGCGACCGCGCCGCTCGTCGTGTCCGGCTGCGTCATGATGCGCGTCTGCCACCTGGACACCTGCCCGGTCGGCATCGCCACGCAGAACCCGGTCCTGCGCGAGCGGTTCTCCGGCAAGGCCGAGTACATCGTCAACTTCTTCCAGTTCATCGCCGAGGAAGTGCGCGAGCTGCTGGCCGAGCTCGGTTTCCGTACGCTCGAAGAGGCCGTCGGCCACGCCGAGCTGCTCGACACCGACGCGGCCGTGGACCACTGGAAGACGCAGGGGCTCGACCTGGAGCCGCTCTTCCACGTGCCCGACCTGCCGGAAGGCGCGGTGCGCCACCAGATCACGACCCAGGACCACGCGCTGGAGAAGGCGCTCGACAACGAGCTGATCAAGCTCGCCGCCGACGCCCTGGCCGTGGACAGCGCCGAGGCGGCCGGTCCGGTCCGCGCGCAGGTCGCGATCCGCAACATCAACCGGACCGTGGGCACGATGCTCGGTCACGAGGTGACGAAGAAGTTCGGCGGGGCCGGTCTGCCCGACGACACCATCGACATCACCTTCACCGGTTCCGCGGGCCAGTCCTTCGGCGCGTTCGTGCCGCGCGGGGTCACGCTGCGGCTGGAGGGCGACGCGAACGACTACGTCGGCAAGGGGCTGTCGGGCGGCCGGATCATCGTCCGGCCCGACCGGGGCGCCGACCACCTCGCCGAGTACTCGACGATCGCCGGCAACACGATCGCGTACGGCGCCACCAGCGGTGAGCTCTTCCTGCGCGGCAGGACGGGCGAGCGCTTCTGCGTCCGCAACTCCGGCGCCACCGTCGTCTCGGAGGGCGTGGGCGACCACGGCTGCGAGTACATGACCGGCGGCCGCGCGGTCGTCCTGGGCGAGACCGGGCGCAACTTCGCGGCCGGCATGTCCGGCGGCGTCGCGTACGTCATCGACCTCGACCCGGACAACGTCAACTCCGGCAACGCCGGGGCGGTCGAGGCCCTCGACGACACCGACAAGCTGTGGCTGCACGATGTGGTGCGCCGCCACGAGGAGGAGACCGGCTCCACGGTCGCCTCGAAGCTGCTGGCCGAGTGGGACACCGCGGTGACCCGCTTCAGCAAGATCATCCCGTCCACGTACAAGGCAGTGCTCGCCGCCAAGGACGCCGCTGAGCTCGCCGGTCTCTCCGAGCAGGAGACCACCGAGAAGATGATGGAGGCGGCGACCAATGGCTGACCCCAAGGGCTTCCTGACCACCGGCCGCGAGGTCGCCAAGACCCGTCCCGCCGGCGAGCGCGTCAAGGACTGGAACGAGGTCTACGTTCCCGGCTCCCTGCTGCCGATCATCAGCAAGCAGGCCGGGCGCTGCATGGACTGCGGCATCCCGTTCTGCCACAACGGCTGTCCGCTCGGAAACCTCATCCCCGAGTGGAACGACTACGCCTACCGCGAGGACTGGGCGGCCGCCTCCGAGCGGCTGCACGCCACGAACAACTTCCCGGAGTTCACCGGGCGGCTGTGCCCGGCTCCCTGCGAGTCGGCGTGCGTGCTCGGCATCAACCAGCCGGCCGTCACCATCAAGAACGTCGAGGTCTCGATCATCGACAAGGCGTGGGGCAACGGCGACGTCACGCCGCAGCCGCCGGAGCGCCTCTCGGGCAAGACCGTCGCCGTCATCGGCTCGGGCCCGGCGGGTCTCGCCGCCGCCCAGCAGCTGACCCGGGCCGGCCACACGGTCGCGGTGTACGAGCGCGCCGACCGCATCGGCGGTCTGCTGCGCTACGGCATCCCCGAGTTCAAGATGGAGAAGGTGCACATCAACCGCCGCATCGAGCAGATGCGCGCGGAGGGCACCAAGTTCCGTACCGAGGTCGAGATCGGCCGTGACATCGACGCCGAGAAGCTGCGGCGCCGGTACGACGCGGTGGTCATCGCCGCCGGTGCGACGGTCTCCCGCGACCTGCCGGTCCCGGGCCGCGAGCTGAACGGCATCCACTTCGCGATGGAGTACCTGCCGCTCGCGAACAAGGTGCAGGAGGGCGACCTGACGGTCTCCCCGATCACCGCCGAGGGCAAGCACGTCGTGGTCATCGGCGGCGGCGACACCGGCGCGGACTGCGTGGGCACCGCCCACCGCCAGGGCGCGGCCTCCGTCACGCAGCTGGAGATCATGCCGAAGCCGGGCGAGGACCGTAACGCCAACCAGCCGTGGCCGACCTTCCCGATGCTCTACAAGGTCACCTCCGCGCACGAGGAGGGCGGCGAGCGGGTCTACTCCGTCTCGACGACCCACTTCGAGGGCGACGAGGACGGCAACGTCCAGTTCCTGCACCTCGTGGAGGTGGAGTTCAAGGACGGCAAGCTGGAGCAGAAGCCGGGCACCGAGCGGAAGATCCCCGCGCAGCTGGTCACCCTGGCGATGGGCTTCACCGGCACGGACCAGGCGAACGGCCTGGTGCAGCAGTTCGGCCTGGAGCTCGACGCACGGGGTAATATCGCTCGGGACGCGCAGTACGCGACCAACGTCGACGGTGTCTTCGTCGCCGGTGACGCGGGCCGAGGCCAGTCGCTCATCGTGTGGGCGATCGCCGAGGGCCGCTCGGCGGCCCGTGGTGTGGACCGGTTCCTGACCGGGACGAGCGAGCTGCCCGCCCCGGTGAAGCCGACGGACCGCGCACTGACCGTCTGACGCACGCCCCCAGAACGTCCCGTACAACGGCGTACGGAACTGAATGCGGCGCCCGCCCTGTCCCCGACCGGACACTGGGCGGGCGCCGTTGCGTGTGCCCGCCGGGGTCGGCCCGTGGGCCGTTGCGTGTACCCGCCGGGGGCCGCCCGTGCGCGCATTCAGCCCGTGAACGAGGTCAGCGACTGGTTCTTCAGCAGCACGAGGGCGACCAGCAGGACCAGCACCCCGGCCCCCGCCGCCGCCTGGATCACGGTGCGGTTCTTCCGGGGCGCGTACGCCAGCGCCAGGGCGACCAGGCCGCCGGTGAGCAGGCCGCCCAGATGGGCCTCCCAGGAGGTGAACAGGGCGGACACGACCATCCAGATCATGAGCCCGGCGAGGAAGCGGTTCACGGCCCCCATGTCATGGCCGAGGCGGCGGGAGATCACGTAGTACGAGGCCGAGACGCCGAAGACGGCTCCCGAGGCGCCCACGACGAGGCTGTGCGGCGCGAGCAGGTGGACCAGCACCGAACCGCCGAGCGCGGACAGCACGTACAGCCCGGCGTAGCGCGCCCGGCCCAGCTGGTCCTCGACCGCCCTGCCGATGTTCCACAGGCAGAGCATGTTCATGACGATGTGCATGATCCCGAAGCTGCCGCCGGCCGGGGACAGGTGGAGGAAGGCGCCGGTGAGCAGCCGGTACCACTCGCCCTCCGCGACGCCCACGACGGTCGGGCCCGGGTAGGCCCCGCTCTCCGGGCCCAGCAGGCCCCGGCCGAGCATGCCGAACCGGTGGACGACGCCGGGATCCGCCAGTTCCGTCAGGTAGGCGAGGACGTTCAGGGCGATCAGCGCGTACGTCACCACGGGCGCGGCCGCGCCCGCCACCGGGCCGCCGAAGACCGTGCGCGCCCGGCGCACCGATCTGTGGCCCTCCTTCACGCACTCGGGGCACTGGTGACCGACGGCCGCCTCACGCATGCAGTCCGGACAGATGGGCCGCTCGCAGCGCGCGCAGCTCACGTACGTCTCGTACTTGGGGTGGCGGTAACACGTCGTGACAGCGGCTTCCACGGCCGACTCCTTGCACTTCCGGGCTGACGGGAGGGCCGGTGGGGGTCGGCGCCGATCAACATAACGTACCGGCCCGTAGCGGTCCCGGGGCAGCGCTGGGGCGGAACTCCCGGTGGCCCCCGGCGTCGGTCGCGTAATCTCAGCAGCCCTGCCCCTGACGCCTGTTCACCCCCGCCTGTACGGAACGGAGAGACCCGACGTGGCGATAAGCCTCCACAAGGTCGAGGAGACCGCGCCCGCGATCGTCAGCTTCTACAAGAGTGCGGGGGTGTCCCTGCGCAAGCACGGGCTGAGCGGGCAGCGCGCCGCCGTCTACCTGGTCCTCGACTACTCGGGTTCCATGAAGCCGTACTACCGGGACGGCAGCGTGCAGGCCCTCGCCGACCGGGTCCTCGGGCTCTCGGCCAACCTGGACGACGACGGCAGCGTGCCCCTCGTCTTCTTCTCCACGGACGTCGACGCGACCACGGACATCGCCCTCGACAACCACCGGGGCCGGATCGACGAGATCGTCGCCGGGCTCGGTCACATGGGCAAGACGAGCTACCACCTGGCCATGGACGCCGTGATCGACCACTACCTCGACAGCGGATCGACGGCGCCCGCCCTGGTCGTCTTCCAGACCGACGGGGGGCCGATCAACAAGCTGGCGGCCGAGCGGTACGTCTGCAAGGCCGCGAAGCTGCCGTTGTTCTGGCAGTTCGTGGGCTTCGGCAATACGCGCAGCACGCAGTTCGACTTCCTGCGCAAACTCGACGAACTGGCCGTCCCCGCCAGGCGTCCGGTCGACAACGCGGGTTACTTCCACGCCGGACTCGACCCGCGCGAGGTCCCGGACGCGGAGCTGTACGACCGGCTGGTCGGGGAGTTCCCGGCCTGGCTCGCGGCGGCGCGGGCGCAGGGCATCGCGCGATGACGCGCGACGTGCTCAGGGCGGCCGGCCGGGAGGCCGTGGCGTGGAAGAACGGCGGCGGGCTCACCCGGGAGATCGCCGCTTTCCCCGCGGGCGGCGGAACGGCGGGCTTCGACTGGCGGATCAGTCTGGCGGAGGTGGAAGGCGACGGCCCGTTCTCGGAGTTTCCGGAGGTGGACCGGATTCTGACGATGACCGAGGGCACGGGCATGGACCTCACGGTGGGTGGGACGCGACGGCTCGTCGACGAGCGGTACGTCCCCCAGCACTTCGCCGGGGACGCCGCCACCGACTGCCGGCTGCTCGGCGGGCGGGTCGTGAACCTCAATGTCATGCACCGCCGGGGCCGGACCGCCGCCCGGGTCGCGTCGCTGCGCGGCGGCCTGGACGTGGCGGTCCCGCCGGACGGGACCCTCGTGATCGTCGCCCTGGACGGAACGGCGACGTTCGACGGCGTCACCCTCGCCCGCTACGACGCCGTGGTGACCGCCTCACCGGGCGCCCTGTCCACCACCGGCCACGCGGCGGTCGTCACGCTGACGCCCTCCGGCGAACCGACTGCTGGTTGAGCCTACTGCGGCTGCGCCGCCGCCCCGAGGGGCATCGACTTCCGGTGCAGCCACCCCCGTCCGGCCGGCCGGCCGGCGGGTGCGGCGCGGGGCGCGGTGAGGCGGCGGGGCGCGGTGAGGCGGCGTCGTGCGGCGGGGCCCGGACGGGCGGTGGTCCCGCCCGTCAGCCGCGCGGTACCGGCGTGCGTGTACCGGACCTCCAGGAGACCCGCATCCCGGCGACCGTCACCGCGACGCCACCGCCACCCGGGTTCACAGCGGTCTCCGATGCCCAGGCCGCGTGTCCGTCCGGGCGTACGAGCAGCGTCGTACGGCGGTCGCTCGCCCAGTGCGCCACGGTGAGTTCCTGCCCGTGGACGGTGTCCGTACCGCGCGGGGTGATCAGCACGAACCGGCCCGCGCGCAGCAGTTCGTACAGGCGGCCCTCCACGAGCGAGAGGTCCGGCACCCGCCTGCCGGTGAGCGGGTGGGTGCCGCGCGGAGCGCCGTACGCGTAACCGATGCCGGTGATCCGGCCGACCGCCCTGCGGGTCACGGGCGGCACATGAGCGACGGCGGCCGTCAGCAGGGCGCGCCGACCGCGCCGGAGCGGACCCTGCGCCATGGCGAGGCGGACGAGGGCGCCACTGCTGCGCACCACCGCCCGGCCGACGGGGTGCCGTTCGTCGTGGTACGAGTCCAGCAGCTCGTCCGGCGCCTGCCCGTTCACCACCGCGGCCAGCTTCCAGCCGAGGTTGGCCGCGTCCTGGAGCCCGGTGTTCATGCCCTGGCCCCCGGCCGGGGAGTGCGTGTGCGCCGCGTCGCCGGCGAGCAGGACGCGGCCGACCCGGTACCGCGGCACCTGCCGTTCGTCGCTGTGGAAGCGGGAGAGCCAACGGGCGTCGTGCATACCGAAGTCACTGCCGAACACCTGCCGCACGATCGCGCGCAGCTCGTCCAGCTCGACCGGCGCGGTGTCGGGAACCTCGCCGCGCGCACGGTCCCACCCGCCCACGCGCCAGTACCCGTCCCCGAACGGGACGTAGAAACCGAACGCCGTTCCCCGGCTGTCGATCGCGACCTTGCGGCCGGGCTCCTCGGCGAGTCGTACGTCGGCCAGCACGATCGACTTGATGACCGCACGGCCGGGAAAGGGCATGCCCAGCGCCTCGCGGACCGCGCTGCGCACCCCGTCGGCGCCCACCGCGTAGGCGGCGCGCAGCGTCTCGGTCGCGCCGTCCTCGCGCCGCACGTCGAGTGACACCCCCGTGCCGTCCTGCACCATCCCGGTGACCTCCGTTCCGTACAGGAACGCGGCGCCGTTCTCCTGCGCCCTGCGCAGCAGAAGCTTCTCCACCTCGTACTGCGGGGTCACCAGCAGGAAGGGGAAGCGTGAGGGGAGTGCGGACAGGTCGGCTTCGAGGGAGCCGAAGAGCCGCGGCCGGGTGACCGTCCGGCCGGTGGTCAGCAGCTCGTCGGCGAGGCCGCGCGCGTCCAGCTGCTCCAGGGTGCGGGCGTGCACCCCGAAGGCGCGGGTCAGATTGCTGACGCCCGCCGGCCGTCGCTCCACCACTGTGACGGGCACGCCCGCCGCCGCCAGATCACCGGCGACCAGCAGCCCGGTGGGGCCCGCGCCCACTACGACGACGTGGCGCTGAGGAGTTGTACCGCTCGTGCCGCTCATGACGAACCCTCCAAGTGCCAACGGTTGTTGGTCAACGTGTGTTGTCAATGTAGGGCGGGTCGCGCGAGCGTGTCAACGTCTGTTGGCCTACAAGTGTTGATCCACATGGACGCCGTCGATGTGCGACAGAAGATGTCCGGTATTCCGGCTTCAATGGCGGCATGGCCGACAGCAACTGGGCAGACTTCCACGCCGCGCAACCGGAGTTCGAGCAGGCCGTGCGCCGCCGGTTCCAGCAGTACAGGCACCACGTCGTCGCGACGATCCGCAAGGACGGATCGCCCCGGGTGACGGGACTCGAAGCGACCTTCTCGAACGGCGAGTTGTGGCTCGGCATGATGCCGAACTCGCGCAAGGCCCAGGACCTGCGGCGCGACCCGCGCTTCGCCCTCCAGGCGAACCCCGGACCGGGCGACGACATGCGCGACGGGGACGTGCGGATCAGCGGCCTGGCGGTGGAGGTCACCGATCCCGGGGAGATCGCCCGGTTCTCCGGCGAGGTCGCGCCGCCCGAGCCGTTCCACCTGTTCCGGGTCCGGCCCACCGAAGTGGTCGCGACCTCCGTCGAGGGCGAGGAACTCGTCGTACGTGCCTGGCGCCCCGGCGGCCCGGTGCGGACGATCCGCCGGGGCAACGGGGAGGAGGCTCCCCGCGAGGAGTCATGAAGCGGCGAGCACCCGGCGCCGGCACTGGGACGGCGTCCCCCACGCGTCCCGCAGCGGCCGCGCCTTGCGCAGCCAGAGGGACAGGTCGAGCTCCTGCGTGTAGCCGACCGCCCCGTGCAGTTGCAGTGCCGTACGGGCAGCGGCGTACGCGGCCTCGCCGGCCGTGAGCTTCGCGGCCGCGATGTCGGCGCTCGTCATGGACAGCGCCGCGCCGAAGAGCAGCGGCCGGGCGAACTCCAGCCCGGTCAGGGTGTCGGCCAGCCGGTGCTTGACCGCCTGGAACCCGCCGATGGGCGTGCCGAACTGCGTCCGCTGCCGGGTGTACGCCACCGTCCGCTCCAGCAGGGCCAGCCCGGTGCCCAGGGCCTGCGCCGCCGTGGCGAAGGCCGCCCAGTCGGCCGCGTACGCGGCGGCGGCCGCCACCGCGGGCCCCGAGGCCAGCCGCTCGCCACCCGGCTCCGGCCGGTACAGCCGCCGCGCCGGGTCCGAGGACGCGTGCAGCACGCCGTACCCGGGAGCGAGCCGCAGCTCGCCGCCGTGCACGGTGAGGACGTACGTCGCCGTGTCCGCGTCCAGCGCGTACGGGCCGCCCCCGGGCAGCGTCAGCGTGGCGCTCGCCCGGCCGCCGGCCAGCGCCGGAAGCAGCCGCTTCGCGGGACCCGTCTCACCGTGCTCCGCCAGGCGCGCCAGCAGCGCGGCGGCCGCCGCGGTCTCCACCACCGGGCCGGGCACGGCGTGCCGGCCGAGTTCGGCGTACGCCACGGCCAGTTCGACCGGCAGCGGCCCCACCCCCTCGTACTGCTCGGGAACGGCCAGTGCGAAGACGCCCGCCGCACCCAGACGCGCCCACAGCGCGTTCCCGGGAACGGCGTTTCCCGCCGCCCACGCCCGTACGGCCGACGGCGTGTCCGCCGCCGTCAGCATCGCGTCCAGGGAACGGCCGAAAGCGGCCTGCTCGCCGGTCAGCAGGAATCTCATCAGCGACGGCCCTTCGGCAGGCCGAGCAGCCGCTCGGCGATGATGTCGCGCTGGATCTCGTTCGTTCCCGCGTAGATCGGCCCGGCGAGCGAGAACAGGTGCCCCTCGGCCCATGCGCCGTCCGCCAGTTCACCGTCCGGGCCCAGGAGGTCGAGCGCGGTCTCGTGCAGGGCGATGTCGTACTCCGACCAGAAGACCTTGTTGAGGCTGGACTCCGCCCCGGCGGACGCGCCCGCCGCGCGACGCGACGCGTTGGCGTACGTGAACAACTGGTAGGCGCGCGCCCCCACCACCGAGTCCGCCACCCGGTCGCTCAGTGCGGTGTCCGAGGGGTCCGCCGCCGCGCGCCAGTGCCGTACGAGCCGCTGTGCGGCGGCGAGGAAACGGCCGGGGGAGCGCAGGGTCAGCCCCCGCTCGTTCCCGGTCGTGGACATCGCGATCCGCCAGCCCTGCCCCGGCTCCCCGACGACGTCCTCGTCCGGTACGAACACGTCGTCCAGGAACAGCTCCGCGAACGCCGGCCTGCCGTCGAGCCGGGCGACGGGCCGGACCGTGACCCCCGGCGCCCGCAGGTCGAACATCAGGTACGTCAGACCGTGGTGCGGCTTCGCCGCGCCGGGGTCCGTGCGGAAGATCCCGAAGGCGCGGTCCGCGAAGGCGGCGCGCGACGACCACGTCTTCTGTCCGGACAGCAGCCACCCCCCGTCCGTCCGTACCGCGCGGGACGTGAGGGACGCCAGGTCCGATCCCGCCTCGGGTTCGGACCACGCCTGCGCCCAGATCACCTCGCCGCTCGCCATGGACGGCAGCACCCGGGCGCGCTGCTCCTGCGTGGCATGGTCGAAGAGCGTCGGAGCGAGCAGGTTGATGCCGTTCTGCGAGACCCGGCCCGGGGCGCCCGCGGCGAAGTACTCCTCCTCGAAGACCAGCCACCCGAAGATGTCGGCGCCCCGGCCGCCGTACTCGGGCGGCCACGACACGACCGACCAGCGGTCCGCGTGCAGTCGTGCCTCCCAGGCGCGGTGTGCGGCGAACCCCTCCGCCGTCTCCAGGGAGGGCAGCGGCCGCGAGGGCACGTGCGCGGCCAGCCACGCGCGTGCCTCGGCGCGCAGGGCGTCCGCCTCGGGGGTGTGCCGGAGGTCCATCAGGAGCTCGCCCTCTTCATCGCGGAGACGTCCATCCCGCCGAGCGGGTCGGCGGCCGTCTCGGCGTTGTGGGCGTGCGCGAGGTGGTGCAGCCCGAAGACGGAGTCCATGCCGGCGTGCATGCCCTGGAGGTCCTCCGCCTGGTTGACCGCCCGCTTGGTGAGCGCCAGTCCCAGGCGCGGCATGCGCGCGATCCGCAGAGCGAGTTCCTCGGTGCGCTCCGCCAGTTCGGACCGTTCCACGACACGGTTGACCATGCCGATCTCGTACGCCCGCCGCGCGGGCATCCGGTCGCCCGTGTAGAGGAACTCCTTGGCGATCCGCGGCGGCATCACCCAGGGGTGCGCGAAGTACTCGACGCCGGGTATGCCCATCCGCACCACCGGATCGGCGAAGAACGCGTCCTCGGAGGCGACGATCAGATCGCAGATCCAGGCGAGCATCAGCCCGCCCGCGACGCACGCCCCCTGGACGGACGCGACGACCGGCTTCGGCAGTTCGCGCCAGCGCCGGCACATCCCCAGGTACACCTCGGACTCGCGCGCGAACCGCGACTCGGCGCCCTGCTTGTCGCTGTGGTCCCACCAGAGGCCCGCCCTGCGCTCGAAGGGCAGGTGGGCGTCGCGTTCCGGCGTGCCGATGTCGTGGCCGGCGCAGAAGTGCTCGCCCGCCCCGCCCAGCACGACCACCTTGACCTCGGCGTCGTCGGCCGCGCGGTAGAAGGCGGCGTCCAGGGCGTAGGTCGTCGCGGAGTTCTGGGCGTTGCGGTAGCGCGGGCGGTTGAGGGTGACGTACGCGAGGGGCCCGCGTCGCTCGTAGCGGACGGGAGGCTCGTGGGCGGGGGGCGTGGGCATCGGGCACATCCTTCCCTAACAAGTGTTTGGTAGGTTAACGTACGGCCATGAGCAGCGTCGAGGACTCCCGCGCCCCGCGCCCCGCGTACGTTCCCGGGCACGGCCTGCTGCACGGCCGCACCGCCGTCGTCACCGCCGCCGCCGGCGCCGGCATCGGGGGCGCCACGGCCCGCCGGTTCCTCGAAGAGGGAGCGCGCGTCCTGCTGGGCGACGCGCACGCCCGCCGCCTGAAGGAGACCGAGGAGGCGCTCGCCGGGGAGTACGGCGCCGCGAACGTCGCCTCCCTGCCGTGCGACGTCACCGACGAAGCGCAGGTGCGCGCCCTGTTCGACCTCGCCGTACAGGAGCACGGCGGCCTGGACATCGTCTTCAACAACGCCGGCCTCGGCGGCACGGCCGAACTTGTCGACATGAGCGACGACCAGTGGACCAAGGTCCTCGACGTCACCCTGAACGGCACCTTCCGCTGCACCAGGGCCGCTCTGCGCTCCATGAAGGCGGGCGGCCGGGGCGGCGTCGTCGTCAACAACGCCTCCGTCGTCGGCTGGCGCGCCCAGGCGGGCCAGGCCCACTACGCCGCCGCCAAGGCCGGTGTCATGGCGCTCACCCGCTGCGCGGCCGTCGAGGCGGCGGCGTACGGCGTGCGCGTCAACGCCGTCGCCCCCAGCCTCGCCATGCATCCGCACCTGGTGAAGGTGACCTCCGCCGAACTGCTCGCGGAACTCACCGGGCGCGAGGCGTTCGGACGGTACGCCGAGCCGTGGGAGGTCGCGAACGTCGTGGTCTTCCTGGCGAGCGGCTACTCCTCGTACATGACCGGCGAGACGGTCTCCGTCAGCAGCCGGCGTGCCTAGCGGGACCGCGCCCGGGCGGACAATGGCAGCGTGCCCCAGACGAAGAAGAACCAGGTGACCGCCGCGCCCGAGCGGCGCAGCGAACTCCTCGGCACCGCAGCCGAGGTGTTCGCCGCCCAGGGCTACAACGCCACGACCGTCCGCAAGATCGCGGATGCCGCCGGCATGCTCGCCGGCAGCCTCTACTACCACTTCGATTCCAAGGAATCGATGCTCGACGAGATCCTCTCCACCTTCCTCGACGAGCTGTGGGAGGGGTACGACGCCGTGCTCGCCGCCGGGCTCGGGCCGAGGGAGACCATCGAAGCGCTCGTCACCGAGTCCTTCCGGGAGATCGACCGGCACCGCGCCGCCGTCGCGATCTACCAGAAGGAGTCCCGGCACCTGTCCGCCCAGCCCCGCTTCCAGTACCTCGCCGACTCCCAGCGGAAGTTCGAGAAGGCGTGGCTCGGGACGCTGGAGCGCGGCGTCGAGGCGCGGGTGTTCCGCGCGGACCTCGACGTCCGGCTCACCTACCGCTTCGTCCGCGACACCGTCTGGGTCGCCGCGTCCTGGTACCGGCCGGGCGGCCTGCACAGCCCCGAGGAGATCGCCCGCCAGTACCTCTCCATGGTCCTGGACGGCATCGCTCTGCGTACGTGAACCGCTTGTCGGACGTTCGTCATACGAAGGAGCAGCAGCCATGGCCGAGGCCTACATCGTCGAAGCCGTACGTACCCCCGTCGGCCGGCGCGGCGGAGGGCTAGCGGACGCCCACCCCGCCGACCTGGGCGCGCACGTCCTGCGGGCCCTCCTCACGCGCGCCGGAATCGACCCCTCGGCGGTCGAGGACGTCGTGTTCGGCTGCCTGGACGCGGTCGGCCCGCAGGCCGGCGACATCGCCCGTACGGCGTGGCTCGCGGCGGGGCTGCCCGAGGAGGTACCCGGCGTCACCGTCGACCGGCAGTGCGGTTCCTCGCAGCAGGCGGTGCACTTCGCGGCCCAGGGCGTGCTGTCGGGCACGCAGGACCTGGTGGTCGCCGGGGGCGTCCAGAACATGACGCAGGTCCCGATCGCCTTCGCGTCCCGGCGGGCCGCGGAGCCCCTCGGCCTCACCGAGGGCCCGTTCGCCGGCTCGATCGGCTGGCGCGCGCGGTACGGGTCCCTGCCGGTCGACCAGTTCCACGGCGCGCAGCTGATCGCCGAGAAGTGGGGCATCTCGCGGCTCGACATGGAGGAGTACGCCCTCCGGTCGCACCGGCGGGCGGTGCGCGCGATCGACGAGGGCCGCTTCGCGCGCGAGACGGTGGCGTACGGGAACGTCACGGTCGACGAGGGGCCCCGCCGGGACACCACGCCGGCGAAGATGGCCGCGCTCAAGCCGGTCGTCGAAGGCGGCACGATCACGGCCGCCTGCTCGTCGCAGGTCTCGGACGGCGCGGCCGCGATGCTGATCGCCAGCGAACGGGCGGTCGCGGACCACGGCCTCACCCCGCGCGCCCGCGTCCACCACCTGTCCGTACGCGGGGAGGACCCGATCCGCATGCTGTCCGCGCCCGTCCCCGCGACGGCGTACGCGCTCGCGAAGGCGGGCATGACGATCGACGACATCGACCTGGTCGAGATCAACGAGGCGTTCGCGCCCGTCGTGCTCGCGTGGCTGAAGGAGACGGGCGCCGACCCCGACCGGGTGAACGTCAACGGCGGCGCCATCGCCCTGGGGCACCCCCTGGGAGCCACCGGCGTCAAGCTGATGACGACGCTGCTCCACGAACTGGAGCGGACGGGAGGCCGGTTCGGCCTCCAGACGATGTGCGAGGGCGGCGGCCAGGCGAACGTCACCATCATCGAACGCCTGTGAACGGCCGGACCGGCACGTCACCCGTACGGCGATCTCCGTGCCTGTCAGGGGTGGTGCTCCGGCGGCATCGTGTTAGGGTGGAGGAGTTGCAGTTTTGGTACCCATAAACATTATGTGCGCCTGACGGGAATGCTTCCTCAGGCGCATTTTGTTTTCCGGTTCTCCGGATGGGGCTCATTGCGGCGACGTGGAATCCGTGAAGTGCGGATTTCCGGATCTGCCCCAGTTTTTTAGGAGAATGACATGGCTACTGGAACCGTGAAGTGGTTCAACTCGGAAAAGGGCTTCGGCTTCATCGAGCAGGACGGCGGCGGCGCTGACGTCTTCGCCCACTACTCCAACATCGCCACCCAGGGCTTCCGTGAGCTCCAGGAGGGCCAGAAGGTCTCCTTCGACGTCACGCAGGGCCAGAAGGGCCCGCAGGCGGAGAACATCGTCCCGGCCTAATTCGCCGACGCGATACCTCGCCAGCCGGGGCCCGCACCGAGAAGGTGCGGGCCCCGGCTTGTGCTTGTTCCCAGGAAGGCAAAACCTGAATGACCCGCTCCGAACGCCCCGCCGCCACCACCCGCTCCGCGCGCCCCGCCCGCACCCGTTCCGCGCAGGGCGCTCGCGGCAAGGCCCCCGCGAAGGGCCCCGCCCGCCGGGCCACACCCGTGCAGGGCGAATTCGCGATGCCGGAGACCATCACTCCGGCGCTGCCGGCCGTCGAGGCCTTCGCCGCTCTCGACATGCCCGCGGCCCTGCTCAAGACCCTGGCGGCACAGGGTGTGACGGAGCCCTTCCCCATTCAGGGCGCGACCCTGCCGAACTCGCTCGCCGGCCGCGACATCCTCGGCCGCGGCAGGACCGGCTCCGGCAAGACGCTCGCGTTCGGCCTCGCGCTGCTGGCCCGCACCGCGGGCCGCCGTTCCGAGCCGCGCGCACCGCTCGCGCTGGTCCTGGTGCCCACCCGCGAACTGGCGCAGCAGGTCACCGACGCGCTCACGCCGTACGCCACGGCCGTGAACCTGCGGATGGCCACGGTCGTCGGCGGCATGTCGATCACCAAGCAGGCCAACACGCTGCGCCGCGGCGCGGAGGTGCTCGTCGCCACCCCCGGCCGGCTCAAGGACCTCATCGAGCGCGGTGACGCCGACCTCGGCCAGGTGTCGATCACGGTTCTCGACGAGGCCGACCAGATGGCCGACATGGGCTTCCTCCCGCAGGTCACGGCGCTGCTGAAGCAGGTCGAGCCGGACGGGCAGCGGATGCTGTTCTCCGCCACGCTCGACCGCAACGTCGACCGGCTCGTGCGGATGTTCCTGACCGACCCGGTGGTCCACTCCGTCGACCCGTCGGCGGGCGCGGTGACGACGATGGAGCACCACGTGCTGTACGTCGCCGACGAGACCGACAAGAAGGCCGTCGCCACGCGCATCGCGGCCCGCGACGGCCGGGTGATCCTCTTCGTCGACACCAAGCGCGCGGCGGACCGTTTCGCCAAGCGGCTGCTCGCCAGCGGTGTGTACGCGGCGGCGCTGCACGGCGGCCGTTCGCAGCCGCAGCGCAACCGGACGCTCGACCAGTTCAAGACCGGCCAGGTCACCGCGCTGGTCGCGACGAACGTGGCGGCCCGCGGCATCCACGTCGACGACCTCGACCTGGTCGTGAACGTCGACCCGCCGACCGACCACAAGGACTACCTGCACCGGGGCGGCCGTACCGCCCGCGCGGGCGAGTCCGGCAGCGTCGTCACGCTCGTACTCCCCGACGAGAAGCGGGAGATGACGCAGCTCATGTCGGCCGCCGGCATCGTGCCGCAGACCGCGCGGGTCAAGTCCAGCGACGACGAGCTCACCCGGATCACCGGTGCGCGCGAGCCCTCCGGGGTCGCCATCGTGATCGAGGTCCCGCAGCAGCAGCAGGCGTCCGCGAAGCCGAAGCGGCGTCCGCAGGGCAGCGGCGGGCGCGGCGCGGGCGCGGGACGCGCCGGCGCGGGCCGCGGCGGAGCCGGGGGCGGCTCGGGCGCCGGCACCCGTGCGCAGAGCGGCGGCCGTACGCAGGGCGAGCGCGCCCAGAGCGGTACGGGCGCCGGTGCGGGCGCCGCAGCCGGTGGCCGCGGTGGCCGCGGGCAGGGCGCCGGGACGCGGGCGCAGGCCGGCGG